>NZ_AJFC01000312.1:0-46902 GCF_000256505.1 Rhodococcus sp. P14
TGACGTTGCGGCAGCTGATCGAGCTGACGCTCGATTGGACCAGCCGGCCCGTCAAGCTGTTCGTCGAGACGAAGCATCCCGTGCGCTACGGCGGTCTCGTGGAGGCGAAACTCCTCGCCGAACTGGCGCGCTTCCGGCTCGCCACCCCCGCCTCCGCGGACTTCTCCCGCGTCGTCGTGATGTCGTTCTCCGCGGCCGCGGTGTGGCGGGTGCGCAGGTCGGCGCCGTTGCTGCCGACGGTGCTCCTCGGCGACACGTCGCGCTATCTCGGGGGCAGTGCCGCCACCACCGTCGGTGCCACGGCGATCGGCCCGTCGATCTTCACGCTGCGCCAGCATCCCGAACTCGTCGACAAGGCGGCCGCCGCGGGCCGCGCCACCTACTGCTGGACCGTCGACGATCCCGCCGACGTCGACCTGTGCCGCGACCTGGGCGTCGGCTGGGTGGCCACCAACCATCCGGGGCGCACCAAGCTTCGGCTCGGCGCTTCCCGCGGCGTGTAGTTTTGCGCCGTGGCCAAGAAGAGTAAGAGAAACAGCGGACCCAAGCCCGGCGGCAACCGCGCCGCGAAGCTCGAGCAGCGGCGGCTCGCCCGGGAGGCCGAGGCCGCCACGGTCACCCGGCCGTTCGAGGGTCTCGCCCTCGAATGCGACCTCGTGGCCCTGCGCGAATTCGTGCCGTCGGCGGTGTTCCCGTTGCCGACGAGAACCCCCGGCCGGGTCGTCCAGGCGGCCACGGTGCTGCCCGGCGCCGTCGCCGCCCTCGTCCGCGAGGAAGGGGACGAGACCGCCGCGTACATCGGGTTGCAGCTCGCCGCCGGGGGCCCCGACCCGGCCGCCGAACTCGGCGCCGCGCTCGCGTGGGCGCGGGACGCGGAGGCCGGCTCGTCCCTCGCCGTCGCCGAACCCGGGCCGGACCGGCCGCGCCTGCACGACCTGCTCGACGTCGACGTCGTCCCGGCGATCACCGTGCACCGGGACTTCGACTGGTGGATCCCCGAGGGCGTCGAGGTCTCGCCCGACGTCGCGAACACCGTCCGGCACGCCAACGACGCGATCATGCCGTCCGCGCGGCTCGAGGGCGAAGGACTCGTCGCCGCGTGGTGGGTCGACGCCGGGGAGAAGGCGCACCTGCGCTGGGTGCGGCCGGAGGACGAGGACGCGCTGATGGCCGCGCTCTCGCGGGTACACGCCGCGGGCGGGCTGCACCTGGGGGACGGCTCCCGGTTCGCCGGGTCGTTCCGCACCCACGGGCTGCTCGTGCCGGTGTTCGATCTCGATCCGGAGCGGCACCCGGACGAGTGGGTCGCCCCCACCGCCGAGTTCGGTGCCCGGCTCGACGAGGCGCTGGCCGTGGACGCGCCGCTCACCGCCGCCGAACGGCGCTCCCGCGACGGCCTGCGCAGCCGTCAGGTCACCCTGCGCTGAACCTGCCCCCGGGGCGAGCGGCGCGACAGCCGGAACTGCTCACGACGGCGGCGTGAGCAGTTCCGGCGGGATCTGCTCGTCCCGGGCCAGGGCGTCGAAGAACGGGACGGCCCGCGACCGATCCCACACGAGCACGTTGCCGATCCCGGAGACGTCCTGGAAGCCGCCGACCGGGACGGTGGCGGTCACCGTCTCGCCCCGCATCGCCCATCCGAGCCGGGCCAGGTGCCACATGTGGTCGCTCTCGTCGACCCGCAGCGAACCGGCGACCCCGGAGGCCAGCGACCACATCCGCACCGGATTCAGCAGCGTACTCAGGCCGGTGGCCTTGCTCAGCAGGGCGGACATGAACAACCGCTGGTTGTTCATCCGGTCGAGGTCGGCCAGTGCCGTCGCGCGGGTACGCACGAAGCCGAGGGCCTGCGGACCGGTGAGTTCCTGGCATCCCGCCGGCAGGGAGATTCCCGCCAGCGGATCGTCGATGGCCTGCGGCAGGCACACGTCCACACCGCCGAGGTCGTCGACGATCGAGGCGAAGCCCCCGAACCCGATCTCGGCGTAGTGGTCGATGTGCACCCCGGTGGCGCCCTCGACGGTCTGCACCAGCAGCGACGGGCCGCCCAGCGCGAACGACGCGTTCAGCTTGTCCTGGCCGTGACCGGGGACCGGGACGTACGAATCCCGGGGGAGGGACACCATCGTGGTGGGCCCGCCACCGCTGGGCACGTGGATCAGGATGACGGTGTCGGTGCGGTCCGGACCGGTCTCCCCGCCCGTCGCGAGCTCCTGCTCCTGCTCCGCGCTGAGGCCGGTGCGACTGTCGGAGCCCACCAGCAGCCAGTTGGTCCCCGGGGTGTCGGCGATGCGGTCGGGATAGTCGGCGAGCGCGTCGACGCGGGTGAGCTTGCCGTCGAGGTAGACGGCACCCGCACCGACGAGGGCGATCAGCACGAGCACGACGATCGCGGCGCGGCGCACGACGCGACGGGCGACGCCGGGCCGGCGGCGGGGGGCCGGTTCGGGCGCGGGCGGAGCGGGCCGGCGCCGCGGCGGGGGCGGCGACGGTGGGGGCGGTGACGGCGGGGGAGAGGCCGCGCGGCGCGGCTCGTCGTACCGTTCGGGAGTCTGGGTGGGCGCCCAGTCGCGCGGCTGCCTCGGCGGCTGCCTTGGCGGCTGCTGCCGAGGCGGGGGCGCCGGCGACCGGTACTGCGGGGTGGGCGCCTGCGACCAGGCCTGCTGCGGAGCGGGGGGACGTCCGTCGCGGCGGATGACCTGCGGTCCCTCCGGCGACGGCGGCGGTGCCGGCCGGCCCATCGGCGCCGGTCGGCGCGGCGGCGGCATCTGCGGAGGCTGCCGCGGCGGCCGGGGTCGAGGGTCGGGATGGTCGCCGTTCACGACCTCCCAATGTACGCAGGCCGGGTCAGGGCAGCCAGGACACGTGCCCGCGAAGTGCCTGGTAACCGACAAATGCGACGCTGTCGATCAATGCGTGCGCCACCACCAGCGGCCACAGCTGCGACGTGCGCTGCCAGTACCGGCCGAACACCAGGCCCATCACGACGTTGCCGATCCCGCCTCCGACCCCCTGGTACAGGTGGTAGCTGCCGCGCAGCAGCGCCGACGCGAGCAGCGACGAGTTCTCCGACCAGCCGAGCTGCCGCAGCCGGGTGATCAGATACGCGACGACGAGGACCTCCTCGGCGGCGGAGTTGGCGATCGCCCACAGCACCAGCGCCGGCAGCCGCCACCAGTAGTCCTCGAGGGTGCTCGGGGCGACGGTGAGGTTGAGGCCTGCCGCGCGTGCCACCAGGTACAGGCCGAGACCCGGGATCCCGATGAGGGCCGCCAGCCCCACACCGGGCAGCAGGCCGCGCCGCACCTGGTCCCGGGCGAAACCGATCGCCCTCGGGCCGATGCCGCTGCGCCACAGCAGGTACACCCCGAGCGCCGCCCACGCCAGCAGCCGCACGATGCCGAGCAGCTGCCGGGCCAGGTCGATGAACTGCTGCGACGAGCGGGGAACGTTCAGTGCGACGGTCTGGTCGGACAGCGGCGCCGGCGCCAGCGCCGACTCGAGCAGCGACAGCATCGACGACAGCCCGCTCAGGCCGAACGTGACGAGCAGGACGATGGTGATCTCGATCCACAGCGCGCGCCGGTCCGACGGATCGAGCGGTGCGGCCGGGCGGCGCGGGGGCGGGGTCAGCCAGGTGCGGATCGTCACGGGCGCGATTGTGCCGCGTCGCCGCAGACCGCTCACATCCTGATCCTGATCGCGTGATCGGGCGTGCGAAGGAACTGCTCGGCACAGGCACCATTTCCGAGACCGGGTTCGCGGCTCTCGAGGAGCGCACCCGACGGGCCGCGCGGCCCGACGTGCGCTGTGCGGGGTCCCTCCGGTCGGCCACGGTGGGCACCCATAGCAGCAGAAGTGTCGAAAAACGTTCGCCCCGATAATCATTCGCTGGCGAACTCGGAGTCTATGCTGTCGCCATGCTGCTCATCGGAATCCTTGTGTTCGGGATGGTCGTCGGCGCCGCGGCCCAGTTGCTGCTGGGCAGGTCGGCGGGACGGATCGATTGGACCCTCGCCTTCGCTGCCGGGCTCGCCGGGTCGTTCGTAGGCGGGCTGCTCGTCAGTCTCCTGGCCGGCGACGGATTGTCGCTACGACCGAGCGGGATCATCGGCTCGCTCGTGGGGGCGTTGCTCGTCACCGGGGCGGTGGGCTGGTGGCGGGCGCGTTCCGCCACGCCGAAGCCGTGACCCGCGGAGTGCGGGCACGGAGCGGTAGAGGCGGTGTGTCTTTCGGGCGGCTGGGGCAGCCCAAAGGGCACACGGGCCGCGGAGCGGCCTGTCACCAGAAGTCGAGTGCCTCCGCGAGCGCGGTGGACTGGGCGTGGGTGGGCCGCTGCGCACCGTCGACGGCGTAGACGGTGGTACCGACGGTCGCGACGACGAGACCGTGCCGGGCGACGCCCATCGGTGGCAGCTCGGACCAGGTGCCGGTGATCAGGTCGAACGCTTCGACGTCGGCGAGGACGCGGGTGGGTTCCTCGCCCCCGGCGGCGACGATGCGGCCGTCGAGATGGGTGACGCCGAGCCCGCCGCGCGGGGTGGGCATGTCGGGTAGCGCGGTCCAGGTGTCGGTGCCGGGGTCGTACCGTTCGACGGTGGCGACGTTCTTGTCGGCGGCCAGGTCCCGGCCGCCCACCGCGTAGGCGTAGGTGCCGTCGGTGGTGGCCGCGAGGTGCTCGCGTGGGGTGGGCAGGTCGGCGACGGTGCTCCAGCTGCTGCCGTCGTACACGTCGGTGGTGGTGAGGAGGGTGTCGTCGGCCTGGCCGCCGAACACGTAGATCCGGTCCCCGATGGTGACGGCGGCCCCGGCGGCACGGGCCTGCGGCATGGCGGGCAGTTCGGCCCACTCGCCGCCGCGCAGCGCGAACACCCGATCGGACGGCCGCGCGGTGAGATCGGCGCCCTCCGGCACCCATCCACCGAGCACCACCAGTTCGTCCGCATACTCGACGGCCATCGCGTGGTTGAGCGGAAGAGGGAGATCGGGTCCCACCTTCCACGTGTCGATCGCCGGGTCGTAGCCCTCGACCCGGGCCGTGGACCCGTTGTTGTCGAGACCGCCGAGAACCCACACGGTGCCGTCGGCGACGGCGGCCGCGGTCTGCTGGCGGGCGGTCGGGGCGTCGCGCAGCTGCCGCCACGCCGGGCCGGGCTGGACGCGGCGCGGCGGGATCTGCAGCGCCTCGGTGACGGAGGTCGACTCGGCGTGGGTGGGTTCGGTGGCGCCGTCGATGGCGTAGACGGTGTCGCCGACCGCGCCGAGGGCCAGCCCGTGCCGCGGCGTCCGCAGGTCCGGTAGCTCGGACCAGGTGCCGGTGGTCAGGTCGAACGCTTCGACGTCGGCGAGGACGCGGGTGGGTTCCTCGCCGCCGGCGGCGACGATGCGGCCGTCGATGTAGGTGGCGCCGAGCCCGCCGCGCGGGGTGGGCATGTCGGGCAGGGCGGTCCACGATCCGGTGGTGGGGTCGAAGCGTTCGACGGTGGCGACGTTCTTGTCGGCGGCCAGGTCCCGGCCGCCGAGCGCGTAGGCGTAGGTGCCGTCGGTCGCGGCCGCGAGGTGCTCGCGTGGCGTGGGGATGTCGGCGACTGTGCTCCAGGCGGTGCCGTCGAACACGTCGGTGGGACGGATCAGGGTGTCGTCGGCCTGGCCGCCGAACACGTAGATCCGGTCCCCGATGGTGACGGCGGCCCCGGCGGCACGGGCGCGGGGCATCGGCGGCATCTCCACCCATTCGCCGTTGCGGACGGCGAAGACCCGGTTCGACGCGGTGGCGGTGAGGTCGGGTCCGTCCGGGATCCAGCCGCCGAGGACGACGGGCACGCCGTCCCACGTGACGGCCATCGCGTGGTTGAGCGGGATCGGCAGGTCCGGTCCGGACTTCCAGGTGTCGATGGCCGGGTCGTAGCCCTCGTGAGCGGGGGAGGAGCCGGAGTCGTCCAGGCCGCCGAACACCCACACGGTGCCGTCGGCGACGGTGGCGGCGGTCTGCTGGCGGGCGGTGGGCGCGTCCCGCAGCGGTCGCCACCCGGCGGTCGGGGCGACCTCGGTGGTCTCGCCCGCCGCGGCGGTCCCGGCGTCGCCGGCCTGCCGGGTCGCCACGAAGACGGCCGTGGCCGCGACGGCGAGCAGCGCGACGGCGAGCACGGCGAGCAGCACCGGCAGCCGCGCGGTTCGTCGCGCGGGTGACTCGCCCGGACGCGGCGGACCGGACGACGGGGGTCCGGACGACGGGGGTCCGGACCGTGGTGGGGGGCCGGACGACGGTGGTCGACCGTTCGGTCGGGGTGGGGCGGACCCCGGGGAGACCGCGGTGACCGTGGCAGGCGCGGCTGTGCCGGGCCCGGTACCGCCGGGTCCGGTGCTGCCGGGCCCGGCTGTGACAGGTCCGACGAGGGGGTGCCGGCCCGTCGGCTGGTCGTGGAACCGCGACTCGCCCGGCAGTGCCATGTCGTCGACGTGGCGGCCGTGCCGGGCCTGGACCTGCTGCAACTCGCGGCCGAAGTCGGCGGCCGTGGCGGGCCGGCGGGCCGGATCCACCGACATGGCGTGCTCGATGGCGGTGCACACGTCGTCGGGGATGCCGTGGGGACGCAGATCCGGGATGGGCTGGCTGGTGATGCGCAGGAACTGGGCGATGATCTCCTCGCCCGTGCGTCGCTCGAACGCGGCGCGGCCGGTGATGAGGGCGAACATGGCGGCGCCGAGGCCGTAGATGTCCGAGGCGGGGGTGGGGGGTTTGCCCTCGAGCACCTCGGGGGCGGTGAACGCGAGCGATCCGGTGAAGGCGCCGGTGGCGGTTTCGAAACCGCCGGCGATGCGGGCGATACCGAAGTCGGTGAGCTGTGGCTCGCCGTACTCGGTGACGAGGATGTTGGCGGGCTTGACGTCGCGGTGCAGGGTGCCGGCGCGGTGGGCGGTCTCGAGGGCGCCGGCGAGCTTGACCCCGACGCGCACGACGTCCCACCACGGCATCGGACCGTCGCGGCGGACCCGCACCGCGAGCGAGTCGTTGGGGTGGTACGGCATCACGATGTAGGGCCTGCCGGTGGAGGTGACGCCCACCTGGAGGATGTTGACGATGTTCGGGTGGCCGGACAGTCCGCCCATCGCGAAGCCCTCGCGCAGGAACCGTTCGCGGTTCTCGGCGTCGAGGTCGGAGGAGAGCACCTTGATCGCGACGGTGCGTCCGAGGGAGCGTTGCCGGCACCGATAGACCACACCGAAGCCGCCTCGGCCGACGACGAGGGCATCGTCGAATCCCGCCGCGGCGAGTTCGGCCGCGATCCCCTGCCCGGCGGGACGGGTGGCTTCCGGATCGAAATCGGCCATGATTCGCGGCTTTCGACATGCGACGCACTGCTGACTCGAGGATACCGCCGAAGCGGGCGGGAAGATCAGTGCCTGGCGCGCAGCCCGTTGGCGAAGGGGCAGCCGACGAGGCGGCGCAGGGCGCGGCCGAGGGACTCGGCGTCGTCGGCGGGTTCGGGGAACGGAATCCGCACGTCGTGGTCGCCGCGGCCGGACTCGAGCCGCAGGCGCAGGCCGTAGCGGTCCAGGCCGAGGGGCCGGATGCGGCCACGCCGCTCGGCGGCGGGAATGTGCCGGGCGATGCGGTGGACGAGGTCGCCGTGGTCCTGCTCGAGGTGCTCGAGCCAGGCGGACTCGACGGCGGCGAACGGGTCCGGGGCGGCGGCGAGGACGTCGGCGACCTCGACGGCCTCGGCGCCGGTGGTGTCGGCGGCGACGACGGATGTGAGCCGCAGACGCAGCAGTTCGGCGCGGTGCCCGACGTCGAGCAGCGCGGGGTGCGGGAGGGTCGCGGCGATGTCGGCGGCGAGCCGCCGGGGCTCGGCGACGGTGTGTGCGGTGCCGCGGAGCCAGATGAGCGAGCGGACGGGGTTGCGCAGGCGCAGCGGCGAATGGTCGGTCAGCTCCAGCACGGCGTGCAGACCCGTGGCGCCCCGCTGCCAGGCCAGCGCGACGGCGGCACAGTCGTCCGGGACGACGACCAGCAGGTCGCCGTCGCTGTGCAGGTGGTGCAGCACCGTGGTCACGGGCGCGGCTCCGTCGGTAGCGAGTACGGCGGAGCCGGTGGCGAGCACGGCGGAGCCGGTGGCGAGTACGGCGGAGCCGGTGCGGACGATGGCGGTGCGGACGGTCTCGGCGGTCGAGGGTGCGGGAAGGGCGGTGGTGGCCGGCATCGGATCCTCCTCGATTAGTAGGTGAGGCAAACCTAAGTCATGGTGATCGGGGTCGCAACAGCCCGGCGACTAACCTGAGGAGGTGCCCATCCCGCTCACGCTCGGAATGCCGCCGTCCCGCGAGGAGCCCCGCGGCCTGCTCACCGCCCTGCTCACCCGCCGGCACCCGACCCTCGCCGACGCACTCGCCGCCCCCGCCCACACCGCGATCGGCGACCCCGTCGTGCCGGTGTCCGCGCTGACCGAGGCCCCCGCCGGGAGCGCCGCCACGCTGCGGATCGTCGGTGAACTCGACGTCGCACCCGAACGCCTGTCCGGCCTGCACCCGGTCCCGGTCCGCTACCAGCTCGACTGCCCCGCGGAAGAGCTCGACGTGGCGCTCGCGATCGCCGTCCCCGCCCCCCTGACCGTCTACGTCGACGCCGGTGACCTGCCCGAGACGGCCCGCGCGCTCGTCGGTGCCGGGCACAGCCCCGGCCTGCCCCCCGGGCGCGAGGCGGGGGAGGTCGCCGACTTCCTGTCCGTCCTCGCCCACGCCGGCACCGGCTTCGCCGCGCGCGCCCGCGACGCCGGCGAGGTGCTCGCCCTGCTCGCCGCCACCGTCGCCGCCCTGCGCGGCGACGATGTGCGCGCCGCGCTCGCCGCACCCGACCCCGCCCGGCTGACCCGGCTGATCCCCGAGGCCGCGGCCGCGGTGCGCGAGATCCTGCTCGCCGTCGAGGTCGACGACCCGCCGGCCGTCGCGCGGGACCTCGCCGGCCTCGGCCTGCCGCCGCGATGATTCCGTTTGCCGGGACGACGTTTGCCGGGACGACGTTTGCCGTGACGACAGGGTCCGGACGAATTCGGTGCGTACCCTTCTAGGCGTGCCACGCATCGCCTACTTCGGTCCCACCGGAACCTTCACGGAGATGGCCCTCGCCCGGTTCGAGGATGCCGGAACCTTCGACGGTCCGGTCGAGCGGGTGTCGGCCGCCAGCCCGCCCGCGGCGCTGCAACTCGTGCGCGACGGCGCGGTCGACGCTGCCGTGGTGCCGATCGAGAGCTCGGTGGAGGGTTCCGTGCCCCCCACGATGGATGCCCTCGCGGTGGGCCCGCGCCTGCAGATCGTGGCCGAGACCGAGCTGGACGTGGCCTTCACCGTCGTGGCCCGGCCCGGCGTCACGCTCGGCGAGGCCCGCACCGTGCACGCCTATCCGGTGGCCGCCGCACAGGTGCGCCAGTGGATCGCCGACCACATGCCGCAGGCCGAGGTGGTGACCGCCTCGTCCAACGCCGGGGCCGCCGAGGACGTCGCGGCCGGCAAGGCCGACGCGGGCGTGTCCACCGCGCTGGCCGGGCAGCGACTCGGCCTGCAGGTCCTCGCCGACGGCGTCGCCGATCACTCCGGCGCCCGCACCCGCTTCGTGCTGGCCACCCGGCCCGCCGCCACCCCGGCCCGCACCGGCGTCGACCGCACCTCGGTGATCCTGCAGCTGCCCAACGAGCCGGGCTCCCTCGTGCGGGCCATGACCGAGTTCGCCACCCGCGGCATCGACCTCACCCGGATCGAGTCCCGTCCCACCCGTCAGGAATACGGGACCTACTTCTTTCACTTGGACTGTGTCGGCCACATCGACGACGCGCTCGTCGCCGAGGCGCTCAAGGCGCTGCACCGCTTCGCGCAGGTGCGGTTCCTCGGCTCCTGGGCGGCGGTGTCCCAGCACGGTGTGGCCCCGGTGTCGGACGAAGAGGATGCGCGGTGGCTGCAACGGCTGCGGCGCGGGGAGGAATAGCGTTGAGCGGCCGATTGATCCTGGTGCGGCACGGACAGACGGTGGCGAACGTCGCGCGTCGCCTCGACACCAAACTGCCGGGCGCCGAACTGACCGAGCTCGGCGTCGCGCAGGCCCGCACCCTCGGGCGGGGGTTCGCGCAGCAGCCGCCGACGGCATTGTTCGCCTCGCAGGCCCTGCGCGCCCGGCAGACCGCCGAGCACGTCGAACTCGCCGCGCGGGTGACCACCGTCGTCCGCGAAGGCCTGCACGAGGTGCAGGTCGGGGAGCTCGAGGACCGCAGCGACGAGGAATCCCACACGCTGTTCATGAAGGTGTACGAGTCCTGGCACACCGGCGACCTGCGCGACCGGGTGCCGGGCGGTGAATCGGGCATGGACGTCCTGGACCGCTACCTGCCGGTGGTCGAGTCGGTGCGGGCCGACTATCTCGACAGCGGTTCGGGGGACGTCGTGGTGGTCAGCCACGGTGCCGCGATCCGCCTCGTCGCCGCCCACCTCGGCCGGGTGCCGGGCAGCTTCGCGACCAGCAACCACCTCGCCAACACCGAGAGCGTCGAGCTGGTCCCGCTGCCGGGTGGCGGCTGGGAGTGCGTCCGCTGGGGCACCTTCCAGGGGCCGTTCCACGACACCGGGCGCGCCGGCGCCGACGATCCGATGGGCTGAGTTCGCCCCCACCGTCCGCCCTGGAAGCGCCCGGACGCGGAGGCGTCCCGGGTGCTGCCGGCGCACGGGTATCCTCGAGCCGTCCGAACGTAGCGATCGATAGGTTGGGTACGGCACATGGGAACTTCCACCGACGGCACCGTCGCGGACGGTGTCGCTGGGCCGGACTGGCGACGTCTCGAGCCGATGGAGCTGACTCCCATCCTCTCCGCGGCGCTCGATGCGTTCTACGAGACCGGGTTCCACGGCACCTCCGTGCGGGAGATCGCCCGCCGGGTGGGCGTCACCGTGCCCGCCCTGTACTACCACCACGAGAACAAGGAAGGCCTGCTCATCGCGCTGCTCGAGCTCTCGACCAGTGACGTGATGGCGCGCGCCTACGCCGCGGACGCCGACGGCGGCGACGACCCGGTGCAGCGGCTCGCCAATGCCGTCGAGGCGATCGTGCTGCGCATGACGAACCGTCCCCGACTCGCCGCGCTCGAGGGCGAGGTGCGCTACCTCAGTCCCGAGAACCGGCAGCGTTACCGCGCGGTGCGCAAGGAGATCGAGAAGCTCGTCCTCGAGATCGTCGAGGACGGGACCCGGCGCGGGGTGTTCGACGTCGAGGACCCGGCCGAGACCACCCGCGCGTTGCTGGGCATGTGCCAGTCCATCCCGCGGTGGTATCACCGCGAGGGCTCCCTGACTCCGGAAGAGGTGGCGCGCAAGTACGTCGCGATCGCCCTCAAGACGGTCGGCGCCACCCCCGCCTCGACGTCCTGACGGGCCGGCTCAGCTCCGCCCGAACACCGCCGTCCGCTTCTCCTGGAAGGCGCTCACGCCCTCGTGGAAGTCCGCGGACGCCAGCAGCTCGAGCTGGCCGGCTCGTTCGCGGCCGAACGCGTTGTCGAGCTCGCCGAGGGTCGCGTCGTTGATCGCGTCCTTCGTGGAACGGAAGGCCTCGACGGGGCCGGCGGCGAGCCGGGCGGCGAGCGCATCGACGGCGGCGGCGAAACCGTCGTCGGGGTACACCTCGGCGATCAGGCCGGCCGCGAGGGCCTCGCTCGCGGGCAGCCGTTCCGCGAGCAGCGCCATCTTCAGCGCCCGGGCCCGACCGATCGACGCGGCGACGAGTGCCGTCGCGCCGCCGTCGGGCATGAGGCCGATGCGGGTGAAGGCGAGCAACAGGTAGGCCGACTCCGCCGCGACGGTGAGATCGCAGCCCAGTGCGAGGGACACACCGACACCGGCAGCGGGACCGTTGACGGCGCCGACGACCGGCCGCGGGAAAGCGCGGATCGCGGCGACGGTGCGGTTGGCCGCGTCGATGGTCTCGGCCGACGGCGGCGCGGACAGGTCCTTGCCGGCGAGGTCGGCACCGGTGCAGAACGCGCGGCCGGCACCGGTGAGGACCGCTACGCGCACGGCGTCGTCGCCGGCGTGCTTCTCGAAGGCGTCGGCGACGGCCTCGAGGGTGGCGGCGGTGACGGCGTTCATCCGGGCGGGCCGGTCGAGGGTGATACGCAGGATGCCGTCGTCGATGGTCACGTCGACTCCGATCGGGTCGATGGTCATGGGTCCTCCGGGGGTCGGGTGCTCGGGACGATCAGGGGCGCAGGTTCAGGGCGACCTTGCCGGTCGCGGTCCGGTCGGCGAGCGACCGCAGTGCCGTGGCGGCGTGCGCCATGGGGTGGACGGTGGGTTCGGGGACCTGCAGGGCCCCGGAGCGCAGCAGCGGTTCGAGCTGCGCCCATTGGCGGGCGGTGTAGCCGGGGAAGGTGCGCACGTACTCGCCCCATCCGGCGCCGAGAACCGAGATGTTGTTGAGCAGCAGGCGGTTGACCTTGACGGTGGGGATCTCGCCGCCCGTGAAGCCGAGGACCACCAGGCGTCCGTTCGGTGCCAGGCTACGCAGGCTGTCGGTGAACCGGTCCCCGCCGACGGGGTCGAGGACGATGTCGACCCCGCGGCCGCCGGTGAGTTCGAGGACCCGGTCCTTGAAGCCGTCCGCGAGGACGGTGTGGGTGGCGCGGTTGGCCTTCGCGACCGCCGCCTTCTCCGCGGTGCTCACCACCGCGACGGTCTCGAGGCCGAGGGCGGCCGCGACGTGCAGGGCGGCGACGCCGACACCGCCCGCGGCGCCGTGCACGAGCACCGTGTCGCCGGCGCGGTACCGGGCGCGTTCGTCGAGCGCGAAGTGGACGGTGAGGTAGTTCATGAGGAACCCGGCGCCGGCGGTCAGGGACACCGAATCGGGAAGCGGGAACACCGATTCCGGGGTCACCGCGACGGTCTGCTGCCACGCGCCGGCGGCGGCGAGCACGGCGACCCGTCGTCCCGGTGTCAGGCCGCTGTCCGCCGGTGCGGAGCGCACGACGCCGGCCCCTTCGACGCCGAGCACGCATGGCAGGGGGCGCACGACCTGGTAGCCGGCGGTGGTCTGCAACAGGTCCGGGAACGAGACTCCGGCGGCGTGGAGATCGACGAGGACGCTGCCGTGCGGGTCGGGTTCGGGCACGTCCACGAGCCGCACGCCCTCGGGTCCGGTTCGGTCGATCAACTGCACGGCCTGCATGGGCTCTCCTGCCGTCCTTGTGGCCGAGCGGGTTTCGGTGCTCCGCGGCCCGGTGATCGCGTACCGCTCATCCATACCAGAACGTCCTGATCGGACGCTAGCTAGACGAGACCATTGACCGATCGATCGGTCCGTGATAGTGATTTAGCGATCGATAAGTAGACCTGACCGTTTCCGACAGGAGCCCCATGGCCGAGGAGTCCACCGTCACCGAAGCTGCCGCGCTGTACGAGCGCCGCGGCAACGTCGCCGTCATCACGCTCAACCGCCCACGGGCGCTCAACGCCGTGAACGCGGCGCTCTCTACGGCGGTCGGCACGCTGCTCGAGCAGGCCGAGGCCGACGAGGAGGTGCGCGTGGTGGTCCTCACCGGCGCCGGCCGCGCGTTCTGCGCGGGCGCCGACCTCAAGGCCCTCGCCACCGGCGAGAGTCTCGCCGCCGAGGGACATCCCGAATGGGGCTTCGCCGGGTACGCCCAGCACTGGATCAGCAAGCCGACCATCGCCGCGGTCAACGGGTTCGCCCTCGGCGGCGGCACCGAGCTGGTGCTCGCGTCCGACCTCGCGGTCGTCGACGAGGACGCCGAACTCGGCCTGCCCGAGGTCAAGCGGGGCCTGTTCGCCGCCGCGGGCGGGGTCATCCGCCTGCAGCAGCAGATCCCGCGCAAGATCGCCCTCGAGATCGCGCTGACCGGCGAGCCGATCTCCGCCGCCCAGGGCAGGGAACTGGGCCTGGTCAACCGGGTCGCCCCCGCGGGAACCGCGCTCGAGGTGGCGCTGGGCCTCGCCGAGACGATCGCCGCGAACGCGCCGCTGTCGGTGCGCGAATCGAAGGCGATGATCCACCGCACCGCGCACGGCGACGACTGGGAGCCGGGGGTGTGGGAGGCCAACGACGCCGCGCTGCGGACGGTCTTCACCAGCGAGGACGCCAAGGAAGGCCCGACCGCGTTCGCGCAGAAGCGGCAGCCGGTCTGGACGGGTCGCTGACCCTCTGATCTCGGCCCGGGGTCTCGTCGATCCCTCCGGGACACCCGGGCCGCTCCAACCCCTCGAAAGGAATTCCTCATGACCAACGCTGTCATCGTCGACGTGGTCCGCACCGCGGTCGGCAAGGGCAAGCCCGGCGGCGCCCTGTCCGGCACCCACCCCGTCGAACTGCTCGCCCACGTCCTGCGGGAGATCACCGCGCGCAACGACCTCGACCCGGCGCTGGTCGACGACGTCATCGGCGGCTGCGTCAATCAGGCCGGCGAGCAGGCCCTCAACATCTCCCGCACCGCCCTGCTGTCGGCCGGCTTCCCCGAGTCGGTGCCGGCCACCACCATCGACCGCCAGTGCGGCTCGAGCCAGCAGGCCGCGCACTTCGCCGCGCAGGGCGTCATCGCCGGCGCCTACGACATCGTCATCGCGTGCGGTGTCGAGTCGATGAGCCGCGTGCCGATGGGCACCTCGTCGATGGGCCAGGACGCCTCCGGCCCGGGCATCGCCGCCCGCTACCCCGAGGGCCTGGTCAATCAGGGCATCTCCGCCGAACTGATCGCCGCGAAATGGAAGTTCGACCGCGAGGCGCTCGACACGTTCTCGGCGCAGTCGCACCAGCGGGCCGCCGAGGCGATCGCCGCCGGCTTCTTCGACAAGGAGATCGTCCCGATCACGGTCACCGATGCCGCCGGTGCGCAGGTCCGGCACACCGTCGACGAGACGGTGCGCGCCGCGACCACCGTCGAAGGCCTGGCCGGGCTGAAGCCGTCGTTCTACACCGAGGCGTACGCCCAGCGCTTCCCCGAGGCGCAGTGGCACATCACGCCGGGCAACTCGTCGCCGCTGTCCGACGGTGCCTCCGCGGCGCTGATCATGAGCGAGGAGGCCGCGGCCAAGCTGGGCCTGACGCCGCGGGCCCGGTTCCACTCGTTCGCCGTCGCCGGCGACGACCCGCTGTTCATGCTCACCGCGCCCATCCCGGCCACCCGCAAGATCCTCGCCAAGTCCGGGCTCAGCATCGACGACATCGACGCCTACGAGGTCAACGAGGCGTTCGCCCCGGTGCCGCTGATGTGGGCACACGAGTTCGGCGCCGACCCGGCCAAGCTCAACCCGCGCGGCGGCGCCATCGCCCTCGGCCACGCCCTCGGCTCGTCCGGCACCCGCCTGCTGACCACACTGGTGAACCATCTCGAGGCCACCGGCGGCCGCTACGGCCTGCAGACCATGTGCGAGGGTGCCGGCATGGCCAACGCCACCGTCATCGAACGCCTCTGAGACACAACAGAACCGAAGGGAAGAACATGATCGTCAACGACAGCGTCGCCGTCGTCACCGGGGGCGCCTCCGGCCTCGGCCTCGCGACCGTCGAGGCCCTGCTCGCCGACGGCGCCCAGGTCGTCATCATCGACCTGCCGTCCTCCAACGGCGAGACCATCGCCAAGGAACTCGGCGACCGCGTCCGCTTCGCCGCCGCCGACGTCACCGACGAGGCCGCCGTCACCGAGGCCCTCGACCTGGCCGAATCGCTCGGCCCGCTGCGGGTCGCGGTCAACTGCGCCGGCATCGGCAACGCCGTCAAGACCGTGAGCAAGAAGGGCGCTTTCCCGCTCGACGCGTTCAAGAAGGTCGTCGACGTCAACCTCTTCGGCACGTTCAACGTCATCCGCTTGGCCGCCGAGCGCATCGCGAAGACCGAGCCCGTCGACGGCGAGCGCGGCGTCATCATCAACACCGCCTCCGTCGCCGCGTTCGACGGTCAGATCGGGCAGGCCGCCTACTCCGCGTCCAAGGGCGGTGTCGTCGGCATGACCCTGCCGATCGCCCGCGACCTCGCGTCGCTGCTCATCCGCGTCGTCACCATCGCGCCGGGCCTGTTCAAGACCCCGCTGCTCGGGTCGCTGCCGGAGGAGGCACAGAAGTCCCTCGGTCAGCAGGTCCCGCATCCGGCCCGCCTCGGCGACCCGTCCGAGTACGGCGCCCTGGCCGCGCACATCGTCTCCAACCCCATGCTCAACGGCGAGGTCATCCGCCTCGACGGTGCCATCCGCATGGCCCCGCGCTGATCGTCGCACACGAGCAACATGTGAGAGGACGGGGTCGATGACTGCCCAGCCCGAACTCCGCCGGTTGGCGAACTGGCGGGAGTTCGAGGCGCTGCAGCTCGACCCCATCCTCGAGCATGCCCTGGACGCCTTCGGCGAGAACGGTTTCCACGGCACCAGCGTCCGGGATCTGGCCCGCCGGGTCGGGGTGACGGTACCCGCGCTGTACTACCACCACGAGAACAAGGAAGCCGTCCTCGTCGCGCTCCTCCACACCGCCGTACGTGATCTCACCGAGCGCGCCCTCGCGGCCGTCGCCGCGGGCGGCGACGACCCCGTGCGGCGCTTCACCCACTTCGTCGAGGCGATCGTGCTGAACTCGACCTACCGATCCCGGCAGTCCGCCCTCGACTCCGAATTGCGCCACGTGTCGCCGCAGAATCGCCGCCACTACGCCGCAACCCGCAAGCGTGTCGAGTTGATCGCCCTCGATCTCGTCGGCGAGGGCGTCGAACGCGGCGTGTTCGTCGTCGACGACATCGCCGAGGCGGTGCGGGCCCTGCTCGGCATGTGCCAGTCCATCGCCCGCTGGTACCGGATCGGCGGGCCCCTGACCCCCGACCAGGTCGCCGCGCGCTACACCGTCATCGCGCTGCGCATCGTGGGGTGCCCGTCCGGAGCGTGACTGCCGCACCGCCCGCCCTGCACACCGAGACCGTGCACACCGAGACAGGGACATTCATGAAGCGCTACTTCTTCGACGCCGACCACGACGCGTACCGGGAGACGGTACGCGAGTTCCTCGCCCGCGAGGTCGAACCGAACTACGAACGCTGGGAGGACGAGCGGCTGATCGACCGCTCCGCCTGGATCGCCGCGGGCAAGGCGGGCGTCGTCGGCCTCGGCGTCCCCGAGGAGTACGGCGGGTCCGGCGTGACCGACTACCGGTTCCGCTGCGTCGTCGCCGAGGAGGTCGCCCGCACCGGCACCACCTCCTTCGGCTCCGGCATGAGCCTGCAGGACGACATCGCCGTCCCCTACATCGCCGACCTCGGCACCGAGGAGCAGAAGCGCCGCTGGCTCCCCGGCATGGCCGCCGGCGAACTCATCGGGGCCATCGCCATGACCGAGCCCGGCACCGGGTCCGACCTGCAGGGGATCAAGACCACCGCGGTGCGCGACGGCGACGACTGGATCCTGACCGGGCAGAAGACGTTCATCACCAACGGAATCCATTCCGATCTGGTGATCGTCGTCGCCCGCACCGACCCGAAGGCCGGCGCCCGCGGCTTCTCCCTGCTCGTCGTCGAACGCGACATGCCGGGCTTTACCCGCGGCCGCAAACTGCACAAGGTGGGCCTGGCCGGCCAGGACACCGCCGAGCTGTCCTTCGACGCCGTACGGGTGCCGGCGGACAACCTGCTCGGGACCGAGGGGCAGGGGTTCGTGCACCTCATGGAACACCTTCCCCTCGAACGCATCTCCATCGCCGTCGGTGCCGTCGCCGCCGCCCGGGCGGCGTACGGGTGGACCAAGGACTACGTGTTCGAACGCACGGCATTCGGCAAGCCGATCGGCGACCTGCAGAACACCCGCTTCGTCCTCGCCGAGATCCTCACCGAGATCGAGGTGACCGGTTCCCACGTCGACCGGTGCGTGCTCGCGCTGAACGCCGGGGAGCTGACCGCCGTCGACGCCGCGAAGGCCAAGTGGTGGGCCACCGAGCTGCAGAAGCGCGTCGTGGACCGGTGCGTGCAGTTGCACGGCGGCTACGGGTACATGATGGAGTACCCCATCGGGCGCGCCTACGTCGACACCCGCATCCAGACCATCTACGGTGGCACCACCGAGATCATGAAGGAGATCATCGGCCGGGACATCGCCGCCGAATACGCCTGATCCACGCCACCTTCGAAGGAGCGACACGATGTTCGATCTGTCCGGGAAGCGGGCACTGGTCACCGGCGGCTCGGCCGGCATCGGCCTGGGCATGGCGCGGGGACTCGCCGCCGCGGGCGCCGACGTCGCGCTGTGGGGCCGCGGCACCGACCGGCTCGCGAAGGCGGCGGCCGACCTCGAGGCGACCGGGGTCCGCGTGCTCACCCGATCGGTGGACGTGTCCGACGAAGCGGCCGTCCGCGACGGTGTCGCCGCGACGGTCGAGGAACTCGGCGGGCTGGACGTCGTCGTGGTCAACGCCGGAATCGGGGTGCCGCTCGCGCGGTTCGTCGACTCGAGCACCGAGGACTACCGGAAGGTGATGGCGGCCAACCTCGACGGCGCGTACTTCACCCTGCGGGAGACGGCCGGGGTGCTCGTCGGCCAGGGCACCGGCGGATCGATGATCGTCACGTCGAGCCTGGGTGCGATCCAGGGCGCCGGACGCAATCAGGCGTACGCCGCCACCAAGGCCGGGGTCCTGGCGCTGGCCAACGGCTGCGCGGTGGAACTCGCCCGGCACCGCATCCGCGTCAACAGCGTGCTGCCCGGCTGGATCGCCACCGACATGACCGGGCCGCTGCAGGACTCGGAGACGTTCGAGTCCCACGTGATCTCGCGGGTACCGTTGGGCCGGTGGGGAACTCCCGAGGACTTCGCCGGCATCGCCGTGTACCTTGCGAGTGACGCCTCCGCGTTCCAGACCGGATCGTCCACCCTGATCGACGGCGGATACTCGATCTTCTGAACCGCCGGAAATGTTGTCCAGCAAGAATCGTCCACGAGGAGGAGCTATGGCACTGACCGCATTCCTGGAGCTCGAGTTCAAGCCCGAGACGCTCGGGGAGGGCCGCGCACTGATGGACCGGGTTCTGAAGGAGACCCGCGCGTTCGACGGGTGCCTCGGCATCGAGGTGCTCGCCGACCGGTCGAACGAGGCGCACTGGGTCGTCGTGGAGAAGTGGGAGTCCGAACAGCACGACGCCGCCTACCGCGAGTTCCGGGCCGGGCCCGGCGCCATCACCGAACTCGGCCCGCTGCTCGCCGGCGCGCCGAAGCTGACCTACTTCGACGAGGTCTGACCGGCAGGGGGTGGGCAGATTCCGCCCTGGGGTGCCTGGGCACGGGTGACGCCGTGGTCGACGATCGGTATGTCGGATCGACGCCCGCCCACCCGGTCCCGGGGACGGCGGAACCCCCCCCAGGAAAGGCGGACGCCATGAACGTCGAAGAGATGGCCCGGACCCTGCTCACCCTCGATGACGAAGCGGCGCTGCGCAGCGTCGCGGCGATCGAGGACGCCACCTTCGCCGCGTATGCGAGCGACTACGTCGAAGCCATGACCCGGCCCGGCTGCAAGGGGTGTCACGGCGGCTGATCGACGGACGTGCAACGGCCGGAGTACCACAGTGCTCCGGCCGTCCCGTCCCCTCGACCGCCACCGGAGGAACCCCCATGACCGCTGCGCTGCCGCTGCTGCTGCGCCCGCACCCCCACGTCACGACGGCCTCGGCCGAATCCCTGGACTTCCAGGCCCGCGTCGGACATCCCACGGCGCCGGATCCCGCGCCGTGCGTCCTCGTCCTCACCCGGGCCGCCGACCGCGAGGTCGACGCTCTGTCACTGTGGCTCGCCGCGCGCGGCACCGCGCTGGTGCGTCTGGACAGCGACCGCTGCGCCGGCACCGACGTGCAGTGGGACCCGCTCGACGGCCTGCTCGTCCGTGACGGCCGGACGTTCCGGCCCCGGGTGTGCTGGTCGCGGTACTTCGACGTGGACGCCCTGCACAGCGGGCACACCGCACCCGACGTGACACTGCACGTGCGGGACCAGTGGCAGGCGTTCGTCACCGCCCTGGCAGCGCACGAAGGGGTGCGCACGCTCAACCCCGCCGCGCGGCCCGGAACCCCCGATCGGCTCACCCAGCTCGCTGCCGCGCGCGCGGCCGGGCTGCGCGTCCCCGCGACCCTCGTGACGACACGGCTCGACGTCGCGGCCCGGGCCCTCCCGGGCGACGGCGACCTGCTGGTCAAGAGCCTCGGCCGGCACTGCGTCGAACCACGGCCCGGCCGTCTGCGCGGCATCTACCCACAGCGCGTCCCCCGCACGGCACTCGACGGTCGACAGGACACGGGTGCACCCGTGCTCGTGCAGGAGTACGTGGCGGCCGACCGGGAGCTGCGCATCCACGCCGTCGGCGGAACCCTGATCGGGTACGCCGTCACGCGGCCCACCCCGGAGTCGTTGTGGACCCGGCCGGAGTCGATCACCGTGCGGCGCTGTGCCATTCCGTCCGGCATCGACGAAGCGGTGCGGGGGCTCCTCGACCGGTTCCGGCTCGACCTCGCCGCCGTCGACCTGCTCGACACGCCCACCGGCCCGGTGTTCCTCGAGGTCAATCCCGAATTCGACTGGCGCTGGGCCGAACACGGCGCCGGTGACTCCGACACCACGAACGCGGTGCGCGCTCTGATCGCCGCCGCCGTCCCCGCACACCGAGGAGAGAACCGATGACCCGTGTCGCCGTCGCCGAGTACGCGGTGCTGTTCTGGCGCAACGGCACGTTGGTGTGGGACGACTACCTGCACCACCGGCAGTTCGCCCTCACCCCCGACAGCGAGCGGGTCCTGCGCTGGTTCGCGTCGTGGCGCGAACTCGACAGCATCGCGGAACTGGGGGAGTTGCCCCTCGGAATCGCCCACCGGCTGCTCGAGGCGCAGGTGCTCGTCGCCGAGGGTTCGGCCGAGCACGCCGAGCAGCAGCAGATGCTCGTCGAATGGGGCACGTGGGGTCCGTCGGCTCGCTACCTGCACTTCGCGGCCCGCACCGGCTCGGACGTCCGGTTCGCCGACGTGCTCGACGACGAACTGCGGTCGGCTGCCAAGGCGAGCGAACAGCCGGCGCCCGCGGCCGCCAAGTCCTATCCGCAGCATCCGATGATCCCCGTGCCCGGCGACCGGCCGGACTCGTCGGGATGGCAGCGTCCGGGCCTCGTCGAGGCGCTGTTCGAGCGCCGTTCGGTCCGGCAGTTCACGGCCGATCCCGTGTCTCTCGACGCCGTGGGCACCGTCGCCCGCGTCGCGGCGGGGCCCGTCACGGTGATCGACCATCCGCAGGTCGGGCAGGTGCTGCTGAAGACCAGCCCGTCCGCCGGTGCCCGCACCCCCCTCGAGCTGTATCTCTACGCGAACCGCGTCGACGGACTCGAGCCGGGGTTCTTCCACTACGCGCCGATGCGCGGTGGGCTGGAACGGATCGGGCCGAGCGTGCCCCGGCCCGTGCTGGACGCGGCGCTCGGCGAGCAGCCGTGGTTGTCGGACTGCCCGGCGCTGCTCATCTACACGGCGGTACCGGCCCGGACTCGGTGGCGGTACGAACACTCCCGGGCCTACCGCGACATCCTCGTCGAACTCGGCCACGTCAGTCAGACCGTCCTGCTCACCGCCACCGCGCTGGGCCTCGGTGCGGTGACGGCGACGGCGATGCGCGACCGCGAACTCGAAGACCTGCTCGGCTGCGACCCCACCGCCGAACCGGTCCTGGCGGTCACGGCGCTCGGTCACCCCGCCGGCCTCGGGTGACGTCCGTGTCCGGTGCCCTCCGCAATCCCGACTTCGCGCGGCTGTGCGTCGGGCAGGCGGTCGCGCAGCTCGGCAGCCGCGGCTACGGCGTCGCGATCATGCTGTGGGTGCTCGCGGTCAGTGGTTCTGCCGCGACGGTCGGCCTGGTCTCCACCGTGACGATGGGTGCCTTCACGGCCGCCACGGTGCCCGCCGGGTGGATCGTCGACCGCTTCGATCGCCGCCGCGTCATGATCACCGTCGATGCCTGCTCGGCCGTCGCCGCCGCGGTGCTGGCGTACTGCGCGTGGCGCGGCCTGTTCCATCCGGTGCCCGTCCTCGCGGCCGTGTCGGTGCTCGGGGCGGGGTGGGCGGTGCGCGGGCTCGCCGAGGACGCGGCGGTGCCGCAGGTGGTCGAACGCGAGCAGATCGGCACGGCGTACGGGCTTTTCGAGGCACGGGGGTATGCGACGGGCGTGGCCGGACCGCCGCTCGCGGCCACCCTCTACGGCCTCGGCGCCGCGCTGCCCTTCGCGGGACATGCCGTGTCGTTCGTGGTGGCGGGGGCCGCCGCGGCCCGGGTCCGCACCCCGCTGCAGGCGCCTCGCGGCCCCGGCCCGGTCGCGGAGCGGCCGTGGGCGTCGATCCGGGAAGGGTTGCGGTGGTTCGCATCCCACCGGTTCGTCCGTACCACCGCGGCGCTGACGGCCGTCGCCGAGTTCGTGGTCAACGGCTGTGGGCTGGTGGTGGTCGTGCTCCTGGTCGGCAGCGGCGCGCCCTCCTCGACGGTCGGCATCGTGCTCGCCGGCGCGTACGGCGGGGGCATGCTCGGAGCCCTGGCGGTGCCGCGGCTGCGGCGCCGGATTCCGGCACACCGTCTGCTCGTGCTCTCGGCGGCCCTCGGGGCTCTGGCGGTCCTCGCGGCGGCCACAGGTTCGCCGGTCGCGGCGGCCGCCGGTTACGCGGCCCTGCTGGCGGTGACCCCGTCGTGGTCGGTGGTGGTGACCGCTCGCTGTGCCGAACTGGTACCCGACGAGGTACGGGGACGGGTCGGCGCGGCGACCGGTCTGGTCACGTCGCTGCCGGCGATGTTCGCTCCACTGACGGTGGGCGTGCTGACGACGACCGTCGGCGCGGCGAGCACCGCGGGGGTGCTCGCCGCGCTCCTCGGCGGGGTGCTCGTGGCGACCGCCGTCAGCCGGACGGTGCGCCTACAGGCCGGCGAGCCGCTCGCGCGCCGCGCGGTACTCGGTGGTGAGCCGGTCGACGAGCTCGGCAGCGGGCACGACGGCGTCGACCGCGCCGACGCCCTGTCCTGAACCCCAGATGTCGCGCCACGCCTTGGCCGCCGGTGCCGATCCCGAACTCTCGCCGGTGCCGAAGTCCATGGCCGACGGGTCCGACACGGCGAGGTTGTTCGGGTCGAGGCCGGCGGCTTCGATACTGCCGCGCAGGTAGTTGCCGTGCACGCCGGTGAACAGGTTCGAGTAGACGATGTCCGCGGCGGTCGAGTCGACGATCATGTCCTTGTAGCGGTCGTCGGCGTTGGCCTCTTCGGTGGCAATGAACGCCGACCCGACGTAGGCGAGATCGGCGCCGGCGGCCTGCGCGGCGAGGATCGAGCGGCCGTGCGCGATCGAGCCCGACAGCAGCAGCGGGCCGTCGAACCACTCGCGGATCTCCTGGACCAGCGCGAACGGGGACTGGGCGCCGGCGTGCCCGCCGGCGCCGGCGGCGACGGCGATGAGCCCGTCGGCGCCCTTGTCGATCGCCTTGCGCGCGAAGGTGTTGTTGATGACGTCGTGCAGGACGATGCCGCCGTAGGAGTGGATGGCGTCGTTGACGTCGGTGCGGGCGCCGAGGGAGGTGATGACGACCGGGACCTCGAATTCGACGATGGTGGCGAGGTCTTCTTCGAGGCGGTCGTTGGAGCGGTGCACGATGAGGTTGACCGCGTAGGGAGCGGACGGCGCCTCGGGGTGGTTGGCGTCGTGCTTGGCCAGGGCCTCGGTGATGCGGGTGAGCCACTCGCGCAGCATCGCCTGGGGACGGGCGTTGAGCGAGGGGAACGAGCCGACGACGCCGGAGGTGCACTGGGCGATCACCAGGTCCGGGCCGGAGACGATGAACATCGGCGACGCCACCACGGGCAGGCGCAGCCGGTCTTGCAGGATCGGGGGCAGGGCCATGCGGAACTCCTTGTGCTGTGCGGTCTTACGGTGCGGTCTTGCAGGCGGTGCGGTCCTACGGTGCGGCCTTACGATTGCCCGAGCTGGGCGGCCATGAGCGGCATGAGGGCCTGCAGGCCCTTGACCGGCCGGATCATCACCTTGAACGAGGTGATCTGCCCGGCGTCGTTCCAGTGCATCATGTCGATGCCGTCGACGTGGATGCCGTCGAGATCGGCGGTGAACTCGAGCACCGCCGATCCGTCGGAGTACCACTCGCCGACGTACCGGAAGTCCCGCCCGGTGAACACGGCGAGCGCGGCCCGCAGGTAGGCGAGGGTCAGGTCTCTCCCCTCCTGCGGCGTGAACACCGCGGGGGAGTAGAAGACGGCGTCGTCGGCGATCAGATCGTCCAGGGCTGCCTCGTCGCTGTGCTCGACGATGTGGTGCCAGCGTTCGACGACGGCGGGTCGGACGTGGGTCGACATGAGGATCCCCTCTCGGTTCGTCGCCCCCGAGCGTAGGGGCCACCCATCTAAACAGTCAATGGTGACCGTTCAGGGACGGAACGGTGGCGTCGGCAGGTCGTCACCGAACAGATCCGGCAGATCCCTCGACACCCGGTCCGGGAACGCCGCGGGACGCTTCTCGAGGAAGGACGAGATGCCTTCCCGGGCGTCGGGGCCCGTGCCGCGGATGTTGATGCCGCGGGTCTCGATGCGGTGCGCGATCATCGGATGCTCCGCGCCGAGCGTGCGCCACATCATCTGCCGGGACAGCGCCACCGAGACCGGCGCCGAGTGCTCGGTGAGGCTGCGGGCCAACGCGCGGGCCTGATCGAGCAGATCGGCCGCGGGATGGAGCGCGTAGACGAGCCCGGCCGCGTGGGCCTCGGTCGCGTCGAAGATCCGTCCCGAGTACACCCAGTCCAGGGCGGTCTGCAGCGGAACCAGGCGGGGCAGGAACCAGGTGGAACACGACTCGGGGACGAGGCCGCGGCGGTTGAAGACGAAGCCGATACGGGCGTCGTCGGCGGCGAGGCGGAAGTCCGCCGCAAGCGTCATGGTGATGCCGACGCCGACGGCCGGGCCGTTGATCGCCGCGATGATCGGCTTGCGGCACTCGAACATGCGCAGCACGACGCGGCCGCCACCGTCGCGCCGGACGTCGTCGGCGCGCGGTTCGTCGAGTCGCTGCGCGAACGTGTCGGCGCCCGCAGAGAGATCTGCGCCCGCGCAGAAGGCGCGTCCGGCGCCGGTGATGACGACGGCGCGCACGGAATCGTCGGCGTCGCAGCGGTCGTAGGCCTCGATCAGCTCGTGCTCCATCGTGGTGGTGAAGGCGTTGAGCTGGTCGGGACGGTCGAGGGTGATGGTGGCGATGCCGTCGGCGACGGACAGGTCGATGTGTTCCACGCCGGTCAGCATGACATGTTTACTGAGCGATCGGTAGGTGTCCCGGTCGCGCACAGCGCGGCGCCCCCGTCGCGAGTCGGTGACGGGGGCGCAGGCGTGACGTGCAGGGGCTATCCGCGGGTCACGCGGCCGCGGCGGAACTCCTTGCCGCCCCAGATGCCGGACTGCCGGGTCTCGCCGGCGTAGGCGGCGCATGCGGCGACGAGCGGGCAGCGGGCGCACACCCGGCGGGCGTAGTCGAACGACTCCGACGGGTCCGGGAACCAGGCGTCCGGCGTCGCGTCGCCGCGGCACGCGGCCAGGTCCCAGTCCGGCGTGGTGTCCGACGGGGCGAGCAGGTCGGTGAGCATCGTAGTCACGGGCAGGTCCTCCTTCCGAGGATGGAATGCGGGTTCGGTCGGGGCGGCGCAGTGCCCCGGCATGAAGTCGTGGCAGAACGAAACGCGTTGTGGCGCAGAACGGTGTCGAGGAACGGATGGATGCGGAGGCGGCGGTCAGCAGATGCCGGGTCGCGTCGTCGGCGACCCCGCCTGCCGGGGTCCCGCTGGGGGAAGGACGCACGCGACGGGATGTCGCATCGGCTGCGGCGCCGGTCGTTCCGGCGGGGCAGCCGGTGGCGCTGTGCGCATCGCGTGTCTCCTTCCATGTCGTGGTCGTCGTCGATCGGTCGAGTCCAACGCCCCCCGCCGCCCGGGTTCTTCCCCTCGGTGCGAGAACAGTGACGGGTACCTCACGGCCCGGGTTCCGCTACATAGGTTTCGGCTATGGGTCGATCTCCCGTTCGGACTTTGTCCCGGGCGCCGGTCCGGTGATCGACTCGACGGGACGCTCCGGCGGCGCCGCGGGTGCGGCCGGAACCCCCGCGACGAGGAGACGCCACGTGAGCGCTGTACTGACCGAGTTCGGCGACGGCATCGCCGTCATGACCATCAACCGGCCCGAGGCGCGCAATGCCGTCGATCTCGAGGTCGCCAAGGCGCTCGCTGCCGCCGTCGACGAGTTCGAGGCGCGGCCGGACCTGGTCGTCGGGATCGTCACCGGCGCCGGCGGCACCTTCTGCGCCGGCATGGACCTCAAGGCGTTCACCCGGGGCGAGCGGCCGTCGCTGCCCGGCCGGGGATTCGCCGGGCTCACCGAGCGTCCGCCGACGAAGCCGCTGATCGCCGCGGTCGAGGGCTGGGCTCTCGCCGGCGGATGCGAACTCGCGCTCTCGGCGGACCTCGTCGTCGCTGCCCGGGGCGCTAAATTCGGGCTGCCCGAGGTCAAGCGCGGACTCGTCGCGGCAGCCGGCGGCCTGCTGCGCCTGCCCAAGGTGCTGCCGTACCAGCTCGCCATGGAGATCGTGCTGACCGGCGACCCGCTCACCGCCGAGGTGGCGCACGCGCACGGTCTGGTCAACACCCTCACCGAGCCGGGTGCGGCGCTGGACGGGGCGCGGGCGCTCGCCGCCCGCATCAGCGGCAACGGGCCGCTCGCCGTCCGGGCGTCCAAGCAGATCATGTCCTCGGCGGTGCAGTACACCGATGCGGAGGCGTTCGCGTCGCAGCGGGCGCTCGTCGAGCCCGTGTTCGCCTCCGCGGACGCGCAGGAAGGCGCCCGCGCGTTCGCCGAGAAGCGCGCGCCGGTATGGCGCGCGGAGTAGAGAACTCCTGGAAACCGCTACGAGCCGAGGACCGAGTTCTCGGCCTCGAGCTCGGTCAGTGCTCCCTGGCACTTCAGGTCTGGTCTTCGAGCACCTCGAGTGAGGCGACGAGTCGGGTGCCGTTGGGGCGCACGGTGGCCGCGAAGGGTGCGGCCCTGGTGTTCTCGTAGACGACGATCGCCGCCGAGCACCCGAGGGCCGCACCGGTCTCACCGAGGTCGGTGTCGTCGAGCATGCAGGTGGCCGCCCCGGCGAAGAGGATCACGTCGATGTCGTCCTCGAGCCGATCTCGGAGACGTCGATCCCGCCCAGGGAGGCGTCGGTGTCCTTGCGGACGAAGGCGAGGTCCGGCACCGCGATGATCCCGCGCGCGACGAGGCCGTCCGGCAGCAGCAGGGCCGAGCCGTCGGTCTGCGGTAACTCGACGACGAGATGGTCGACGGGACCCAGGATGTCGGCATCGCCGATGGGATTCCTCTTTCCGCTGTGCCGGGAACAGGTGGTCGGGCCGTGTCCGGCTGTGTCGACGCGGTGACTGGAGCGCACGACCGGCAGTGGCGTCGTTCTCCGCTCGGCCGCGGACGACTCGCCCTTCGGTCGATGTGGTGACCGAAGACCTTTCGGATCCCTCCCGCGCAGCCATGCGGTCGGGATCGCACGAAGATCGTCAACTCGATGCGGGGTGGCCGGTGGCGCGCGCACAATACCGTACGTCGGGCCGGAGCGAAGGGAAGGCGAGTGGCATGTCCCAGGACACGAGTGTCAAACAGGGTGTGGCGGCCGGTACGTCCATCGGCGCCGCGATCATCCTCACCACGATCGGTATCCTCCAGATCTTCCAGGGGATCGCCGCCGTAGCCGAGGACGAGTTGTTCGTCGTCGGGATCGAGTACACGTACAAGTTCGACTTCACCACCTGGGGATGGATCCACATCGTGCTCGGTGCGGTGATCACCCTCGTCGGTCTTGTCCTCTTCACCGGCGCGACCTGGGCGAGGGTTGCGGCCATCGTGCTTGCGGCACTGTCGATTCTCGCGAACTTCATGTGGCTGCCCTACTACCCGTGGTGGTCGATACTGATCATCGCGCTCGATGTGGTCGTCATCTGGGCGGTGTCGACGTGGAACCCGCGTCGGGACTCCTACTGACGGCTTCGCCGGCAGGCCGGGACGTCGCCGATGACCGACGGTGACGCCCCGTCCGGCCTGCCCGACGTAGGAGGCCGACGGCTGCTCTGGCTGGCGGTGCTGCGGCCGCTGCTCACCACGGTGTTGCTGGTGATCGCGTACTTCGTGCTGCCGCTCGAGGACATCGACGATGTCTCCACCCTGGCGTTGCTGATCGGCGGGACCCTCCTGGTGTGCGCAGTGTGCGCCTGGCAGATCCGGCAGGTGCTGCGGTCCCCGTACCCGGCCGTGCAGGCGATCGAGGCGCTGCTGCTGTCGGTCGCCGTCTACCTCGTCGGGTACTCGACGGTGTATCACGTCCTGTCCTACAACTATCCGGAAGCGTTCGACGAGCCGCTCTCGCGGATCGACGCGCTGTACTTCTGCATGACCGTCTTCGCGACGGTGGGCTTCGGCGACATCGTCGCGACCACCGAGGGCGCGCGGGCGCTCGTCACGGCGCAGATGGTCGGCAACCTTGTCCTCATCGCGCTCGGCATCCGTTTCCTGACCGCGGCCGTGAAGTGGCGCCAGCAGCAGAAGAAGACGTGAGAGGAAGAATCCGATGGCCGAGACCTCGAGAAGCGCAACAGCAGTCGAACACCTCACCAGGGAGGAGCGGGCGGAACGCGGCCGGGCGGCACGCGCCCGGATCCCGCTCTCCGCGCTCGCCGAGTTCGATACGAGCGGTCGTCCCGATCCGCTCGACCTGTTGGAGCAGCAGGCGACGTCCCGGGTGCCGGACCTGGTTCCGGTGCGCTACGGCCGCATGGCAGAAACTCCGTTCTCCTTCTATCGCGGTGCGGCCCTGGTGATGGCCGACGATCTGTCCCGCGGGCCGACCACGACCGTCCTCACTCAGCTGTGCGGGGACGCGCACCTGAGCAACTTCGGTATCTTCGCCACCCCGGAACGCAAGCTGACCTTCGACATCAACGACTTCGACGAGACGTATCCCGGGCCGTTCGAGTGGGACGTCAAGCGGCTCGTCGCCAGTCTCGTGATCGCCGCGCAGGACAACGGATTCACGAGCAAGCAGCAGGCGCGCATCGCCCGCGCCTGTGCCGCCGAATACCGCGAGACGATCGCCCGGCAGGCGGAGCGTGGGAATCTGGCGGTCTGGTATTCGCACATCGAAGCCGGCGCGGAACTCGCGGAGCTGCGCGACGAACTCGACTCGTCCATGAAGAAGCGCCTGCGCAAGACTCTCGAGAAGTCCCGGCACCGGGACAGCGTCCAGGCGCTGGCCAAGTTGACCGAGGTGGTCGACGGCCGGCGCCGGATCATCAGCAACCCGCCGCTCATCGTCCCCATCGAGGAGGTGCTGCCCGACGCGGACGCGGACGAACTCTACGCCGACCTGCACCAGCGCCTGCGCCAGTACCGCTCGACCCTCCAGTGGGATCGGCGGGTATTGCTCGAGCAGTTCGAGTTCGTGCAGGCGGCGCGCAAGGTGGTCGGTGTCGGTAGCGTCGGGACCCGGGCGTGGATCTTCCTGTTGCGCGGCACGGGTGACGACGACCCGCTCTTCCTGCAGGCCAAGGAGGCGCAACGGTCCGTGCTCTCGTACTACGTGGACGGACCGACGTTCGCCAACGAGGGCGAACGGGTGGTCAACGGCCAGCGGCTGATGCAGGCGGCCAGCGACATCTTCCTCGGCTGGCAGCAGGGCCCCGGCCCGGACGGGATCCGGCGCGACTTCTACCTGCGGCAGCTGCGGGACGGCAAGGGCTCTGCGGTCGTCGAGGCGATGACCCCCACCGGCATGACGCTGTACGGGCGGCTGTGCGGACGGGTGCTGGCGTACGGGCACGCCCGATCCGGCGACCGCATCGCGATCGCCGCATACCTCGGATCCGGAACCGAATTCGACGACGCCATAGCGGCTTTCGCGGTCGCCTACGCCGAGCAGAACGTCCGGGACCACGCTGCGCTCGTCGATGCGATCGCCGCGGGGCGGATCACCGCTCAGCGCGGTCTCTGATCCGAGAGAGCGCCGCCCGCCCCGTCCCGGCGTTGCTGTCCGGACGCCTGCCGGACCGCCTCGCCGAGCTGGAGCTCAGGCTTCCTCCAGCGCCTCGCCGATTCCCTGGAGCAGGCGGTGGTGATGCGCCTCGGCCAGAAGGTGGCCCGCGGTGATGGCAACCGCCACCGGCCACTCGAGGAGCTCGAGGGCCACCAAGGTGCCGACGCCCGCGAGGTATGCGAGCTGTTCGGGCGGCGGGAGGCTGATGTGGCCCATGACGGGCAGCTCCAGGACGAGATGTTCGGCCTCCCGCAACCGTTCGAGGGCGGGACGACGCGGCGACACCGCTGACGTCGTGGCAACCATGGCAGTCCCTTTCGCTGTCGGGCTTACGGACGAGCCGGCCGTGTTCCGGCCGTCGGGTCAGCGCCGGTCTCTGCGGTCCTCTCGCCGATCTTCCCGGCGGTCGGAACGCCGGCGGACACCGTGGGCGACTACCGCCGCCGTCGCAACGGTGGTGGCCGTACGTGCCACGGGTGCGGGTCCGATCACCGCGGCGCGACGCATGCGCCTGGCTGCGAGTGGCATGTCAATCTCCTTCTTGTTCGTCGGCCTCGATTGCGGCCAGCAGGGCCTGTACGGGAATGCGGCCGCTGGCCACCAGCTGTCCCCCGGCGCGGCGGATCGCCGACGCGAACGGTGCGGCCCACAGGTTCTCCCACACGAGCAAGGCCGCGGTGCTGCCGGGCTCTACGGCCGCGGCGACCGCCTCGACGTCCTCCTCGCTGAGCAGCATCGCCAGCTCGGCTTCGTAGGAGCGCAGCGCGCCGATCTCCGCTTCGTCCAGGTCGGCGAGCTCGAACGCTTCGAGCGATCCGTCGGTGTCCTTCTTCAGCAACAGCAGATCCAGGACGCGTACTGTTCCGCGTTCGACGAGTTCTTCGAGGGCGGGTGCGATCTCGCCCCTGAACCTGCTGCCCGGGAACTCCACTACGATCCAGTCCACCGGACCGAGTTCGTCGATGTCACTGTCGATTTGTCGTTCGACCTGTTCGGTCATCGCGTCGTCTCCTTTGCCGAGTTGTCGTCGATGGAGTGGCAAGGCCACGTACCCGTGGCGGGTTCCACGTCCGGTTCGGCGGCGTCCACGTGCCGCCTCGTCCCGGACGGCCGGCTTGTCGGAGAGTCCGATGACGACCTGGCAAGTCGGTCTGCCGGTGGGTTCTACGCAATCGACGGTAGACCTGATGGCCGCGCCCGGAAAGGAGCTCGGTGAAGACCGCTCGATCCGGTGACCTACGGCGCCTGAAATGGACCCGAGCAGGACAGATCGGATATTCCGGACGCATATCCGGTGCCGCGGCGTCTACGCCTCGTGTGCCGGCTTCCGTTCGGGTCGGGGGTGGCGGCGGAACCATGCGGCGTACCGGTCGGCGAGGGGGGCGGCGGTGACTCCGTGGGCGAGGACCGACAGGCCTACGGTGACGACAGCGGTGAGCAGTAGCAGGTCTTCGTGGGGCAGGGTACCGGGTTCTTCGAGAATCAGGATGACGAAGACGATGGTGGCCAGTCCGCGGGGGCCGAACCAGCCGAGGAAGGCGAGGGTGGGGGCGCGGGCATGGGTGCCGAGCAGCGACAGTGTGACGGGGACCATGCGCACGACGGTCAGGCTCAGCGTGGCGTAGGCGAGTACCGGCCACGACAGGTGTTCGAGGGCCGGCCCGAGCAACACCGCCCCGAAGACGATGAACGTCACGGCGTTGAACACATCCCCGGCCTCGTCGATCAGTTGGGAGACCTCCTCGTCGGCGCGGTGCCGGATCGTCCCGAAGGTCAGCCCGCCGACGAACGCGGCGATGAATCCCGAGCCGCCGAGGGGCACGGCGGCGGTGTAGGCCAGCGTGGCGGCGGCCACCGGCACGATCTGAACCCACAGGGGGTCGATCGTGCGGTGCCGGCCGGCGAGGATCAGTACCGCCGCCGCGACCGCTCCGGCACCTACCCCGGCGACGATGCCGTAGCCGATCTGCTCGGTGACCAACCGTACGGCTGCACCGCCACCGATTGCCCCGGACTCGGCACGTGCGATCGCCAGCACGATCAGGAACAGCGGTACGCAGATGCCGTCATTGAGGCCGCTTTCGACGTTGAGTCCCTGGCGCACCCGCGTCGGCAGGATCGGCAGGGTGACCACCGCCTGTCCGAGAGCGGCGTCGGTGGGCGCGAGGAGAACGGCGAGCAGCAGCGCCTCGGGCCAGGAGGGGTCGCCCAGGACGAGTACCGCGGCGGCGAAGCCGGCCGTGATGGTCAGCGGTAGTCCTATACCGAGAAGGCGTGCAGGAAGCGAGATCTCGGACCGTAGAGCAGTCGGGTCCACACCAGCGGCGTCGGAGAACAGCACGAGGGCAAGGGTGACCTCGGCGAGCAGTTTCACTGTTTCGCTGGTGGCCTCGACGTCGATCAGCCCGGCAGCCTGTGCGCCCAGCACGAGGCCGCCGACGGTGAAGACCATCGGAGCCGTGACGGAGGTGCCCGCGACCCGTCCGGAGATCGCCGCGAAGACGAGCAAGATGCCGGCGATCGCCGGGAGTGCCCAGGTCACGATGCCCCCTCCGGGGGTGGAGGGCGGTGGCGGGGTGCGCCGGTCGGCCATCGGCGTCCGCGCGGCAGAACGAGAGCTGCCACGCCCGACCACAGTGGAACTTCCGGGAACACCAAGATGATCCACATCATGAGTCGGGCCCTTCTCGCCTCGCCGCGTCGGAGTTCCGGGACAGGCGCGACCGGAGGGGCGGCGTCGTCATATTCTGCCGAATCCGAGACATCATGCGATGAGACTTCGCCGGATCGTGCCGTTTGCATGTCTGGTGATTCGGCTGGTCGGTACGCTCGAGATGCCGGAGGACGACAGGTCTGCTCGAGATCGGGAGCGTTGCCATGGCAAGAACCCACCACGGAAAGATCGCGGTCGACATTCGTGATTCCGTCCCTGATTGGGCGCCGTATCTGCCCGCCCAGGCACCCGAGAACGCCCCGAACGTCCTGATCATCGCCTGGGACGACGTCGGGTACGGCAGTATGGACATCTTCGGCGGTCCGATCGAGACCCCGACGATGCGGCGGATCGCGGACCGCGGCGTGAAGTACTCGAACTTCCACACCACCGCGCTGTGTTCCCCGACCCGCGCGTCGCTGCTGACCGGACGCAACGCGACGACCAACGGAATGGCGACCATCGCCGAATTGAGCTCCGGATTCCCCGGCATCAGCACCCACATTCCGTTCGAGAACGGGTTCGTCTCGGAGGTCCTGGCCGAGCGGGGATGGAACACCTACTGCGTCGGCAAGTGGCATCTGACGCCGGGGGAAGAAATGAACATGTCGGCGGTCAAGTCCCGGTGGCCGCTGGGCCGCGGATTCGAGCGCTTCTACGGATTCCTCGGCGGCGAATCCAGCAGTTGGTACCCCGATCTGGTCTACGACAATCACCCGATCGACGCCCCCGGAACGCCCGAGGACGGCTACCACCTGTCCAAGGACCTTGCGGACAAGGCGATCGGGTTCATCCGTGACGCCAAGACCATCGACCCCGACAAGCCGTTCTTCATGTACCTGGCCCCGCAGGCCGGGCACGCCCCGCACCACGTGTTCACCGAATGGGCCGACCGGTACAAGGGCAGGTTCGACCAGGGCTACGAGGCCATCCGCGTCGAGATCCTGCAGCGGCAGAAGGACCTCGGGTTGTTGCCTGAGAACACCGAGCTGTCACCGATCAATCCGCACGGGGAGCCGGCCACCACCGGGCCCGACGGTCAGCCGTGGCCGCTGCTCGACACCGTCCGGCCCTGGGACTCGCTCACCGCCGACGAGCAACGCCTGTTCGTCCGGATGGCCGAGGTCTTCGCCGGTTACATCTCCTACACGGACGACCAGCTCGGCCGGGTGATCGACATGCTCGACGCGAGCGGCGAGCTCGACAACACCCTCGTCGTCGTGGTTTCCGACAACGGTGCCAGCGGGGAAGGCGGACCCAACGGATCGTTCAACGAATGGCGCTTCTTCAACGGGATCCCCGACACCACCGAAACCACCCTGCCGCACCTCGACGAGCTGGGCACACCGGTGTCGTACAACCACTACAACACCGGCTGGGCGTGGGCCTTCGACACCCCGTTTCCGTACTGGAAGCGCTGGGCCGGCTACGAAGGCGGAGTCGCCGACATGTGCGTGGTCTCGTGGCCGGCGCGGATCGAGGCCTCGGCCGAACCTCGCTCGCAGTACGTCCATGCCGTCGACGTCGTCCCGACGATCTACGAGCTGCTCGGCATCACCCCACCCGCGGTTCTGAAGGGATACACCCAGAGCCCCCTCGAAGGAGAGAGCTTCGCGGCCTCGCTGACCGATCCCACAGCACCGGGCAAGGACGTGCAGTTCTACACGATGCTGGGGCAGCGTTCGCTGTATCACGAAGGGTGGCTCGTCTGTTCCGTGCATCCGCCCCTGTCCGGGTGGGGGCACTTCGACAAGGACGTGTGGGAGCTGTACCACCTCGCGGAGGACCGGGCGCAACTGCACAACCTCGCAGACGCCGAACCCGAGCGGCTGGAAGCTCTGAAGAGCCTGTGGTTCTACTACGCGGGTCGTCACCACGGGCTACCGCTGGACGATCGCAGCGCCCTCGAACAGGTGCTCGCCGAACGTCCCCACCCGGGCAAGAAGCGCGACCACTATGTCTACTATCCGGACTGCGCGGACGTCCCGGAGGCGGCCGGCGTCGCCATCACCGGTCGGTCCTACACGATCGTCGCCGGTGTGCACGTGGACTCGGCCGCTGCCGAGGGAGTCCTGTACGCCCACGGCGGTCTGGCCGGTGGTCACAGCTTGTACGTCAAGGACGGTCGTCTGCGCTATGCCTTCAACTGGGTCGGCACGCACCTGCAGACCGTGGTCGCCGACCGGGACCTGACCCTCGGCGCTCACGTGTGCACCGCCGAATTCGCCGTATCGGGGAAGAACACCGATCCGGCAATGCCGGGTTTCGCCGGCACCCTGACTCTCTATGTCGACGATCAGCAGGTGGCCTCCGATGAGATCGTCACCCAGCCGGGGGCGTTCTGCCTCGTCGGTGACGGCATCTGCGTCGGGCGCGACAGCGCCTCGCCGGTCACCCCGGACTACGTGTCCCCGTTCCGCTTCACCGGGGGCACGATCGACAAGGTTGTCGTCGACGTCTCCGGCGAACGCTACGTCGACCACGAGGCGCAGGTGCGGGCCTGGTTCTCGATCGATTGACCCGCGTTGCTCAGCGACCGCGCACGATGCAGTAAAGCGCGATGAGGCAGGGGAACCCGATGAGGCAGGTGGACCTTTCCGTGCTTTCCCCTTGCCTGGCTGCGGGCCGATAGCGCCGGCAGTCGGTGCGCAGAGGTGTGATCCGCCCTCGAGGACCCGCCGGGGTGGGTGTCGGCACCGTCGTCCGTTCTCGCACGTTGCCGGTGATGTCCTCGGGGCAGAAGTCCTCCGACCCCATCCGGAAGGCCCCGCCCGGAACCACCTCATGTCGTTCGGTGCGCGGCCTACTGGTTGCCTGCTTCGAGCATCTCGGAACCGGATCGCCCGTCCTCGCGATGCCGTGCAGGACCTCTCCTACCGGACCTGCATGCCCGCCTGTCCAGCGGATGTCCGTCCCAGCGCCGTGGCCTTGAGTTGCTCGAACTCGGCTTCGGTGATCACTCCCGAGTCGTACAGAGCCTTCGCATCGGCGATGTGCTCGGCCGGGGACTTGCCGGCCACCTGCCGGATGTACTCGTCGGTGGCCTGCTTGGTCTCCTGCTGGGCGCGCATCGACCGCTCCGCCATGCCGCGGCCCCGGGCGATCAGATAGACGAAGGCTGTCAGGTACGGCAAGAGGACCAGCCCGATCACCCAGAGGGTCTTGGCGAAGCCGGACACGGTGTGATCGCGGAACAGGTCGACCAAGATCTGGAACAGCACGATCAGGTAGGCCACGAAGGCGAAGACGATGATCGTGTACCACACGTAATCCCAGAACGAATCCATGATGTGCACCTCTCTGTGTGCGGACCCCGGGTGGGGCGGAGCTCCCGACGACCCGGGCGACTCACATCGAGAATGACACCGCGACCGGCCTCTCCCCAGGGGACAAAGACCCTCGATCTCACCGCCGGGCGGAGGCCCCGGCTCCTTCTCGCGACCACCCGAATCGAGCGGTGACCTTGTGCTCTACACCACCGGCCGTCGGCGGCGGAACACTGTAGTCGAGCAACTGCAGGAGTATCGAGATGAACGCAGAGCAGCCCCTGGCCCTCCGGTTGTGGCGCCGCGCTCCGTGGAGCGGCAATCCCCTGATGCGACGATCCGAGCGAGTGGAATCCGCCCTCGTCCTGGCCGTGGCACTGTTCGTGCTCGTCCTGATTCCGTTCGCCGCCGCCTACGGGACGGCGACCTACGCCCGGATCGGCCAACTGGCGATGCAGGAGCATCAGCAACGGCACCAGGTGGCGGCGGTCCTTCTCGAGGAACCGGCACCTGCGCGAGCCGACGCCCTGACAGACACCGCGACACGGGGTCCGGGCGACCCGGACCGAGCGACGGCGCGGTGGACGACCGAGACCGGTGAAACACGCACGGGCAGGGTGGAGGTGCCCTTCGGTGCGAAACCCGGCGAGACGATCGACATCTGGATCGACTCGAACGGTGATCCCGTCGCCGCGCCCAGAACAGGCTCGGACGGCGTCGTAGCCGGTGTCGTTGCCGCGCTCACGGTGTGGGGGATGGGCTCCGGTGTCGCGCTGCTGCTCCTCTACGGAGTGCACCGGGCCGGTGCGAAGCGGAGGATCTCGGCCCTGGATCGGGAGTGGAACGACGTCGGAAGGAGCCCGGGATGGTCGATGGGTTGACCGTCGGGATGCCGGTCGGCGCGAAGCGGCATTCTCGATCTTCTTGCCGGGTAAGATCTTGCGTCGGGAGGCCCGGATGAGCGACTGGGTGTGCCGGCTGATGATGCCGAAGGATTTCGGCGACAGTCCGGCTCAACTGCATCTGGTGCTCCGTGACGATCTCACGGACGCGGAGGTGCTCGCCCGCGTCCTCGGCCTGGTTCACGAGTTCTACGGTCCCCGTGTGCAGGTCGACGATCTGAGGCCCGAGTCCTGGGCGCAGACCCGAGTCGGGTCCCGGCTCCGAAGCTCACCCGCCGGCTGAGGAACGGAGGCGATACGACGGGTCGTTTCACCGCAGATCACCGAGCCGGATCTCAGGAAAGGGGACGGGTCGTGTCCGAGGATGTGCGTGTCGGGCAGGGCAGTGCGAGCCACGGCAGCGTGAGCCGGGGCAGTACCGCCGAAAGGAGCGTCGGACAGAAGATCGCGACGGGCACTTCGGTCGGTGCCGCCGTCGTTCTCGCCACCGTGGGAATTCTGCAACTGCTGCAGGGCGTCGCGGCGGTCGCGGAGGGCGAACTGTTCGTGGTGGGACAGAAATACACCTTCGAGTTCGATCTCACCACATGGGGTTGGATCCACATCGTCACCGGTGCCGTCCTCATCGTGGTAGGTGCTGCCCTCCTCACCGGGGCCACCTGGGGCCGGGTCGCGGCGATCGTCGTCGCGGCCCTGTCGATCCTGCTCAACTTCATGTGGTTGCCGTACTACCCGTGGTGGTCGATTCTGATCATCGCTCTCGACGTGGTGGTCATCTGGGCGGTATCGACCTGGAATCCACGGCTGGACTACTAGGTTCGCGTGAAGGCCGGACCGAGGTGATCGACCCCGGGCCGTCCACCGATCGGCGGAATATCAAAGGGTGCAGAGGTTTCGATCCCCCTGGAGCGCTTCGTCCGCCGCCGTGTCACACCGAGTGGAATGAGATGACGATGGACAGCGAGCCTACGCGCAGCGGCACGGGCACCGCTCCGCTCGACACCGCCGAACGGGCCGAGCTCGAGCGGTTGCGGGCCGAGGTGGCCGCGCTGCGGGCGCGGACGGAGGCCGCGCCCGAGGCGCCCCCGCCGTCGCCCCCGCCCGTGTCGCGTCCGCCGCGGCACGCGTTGCGCTGGACTGCGGTGGCGATCCTGACCGTGCTGGTCGCTCTGCTGGCGATCACGTCGGTGACGGCGCGGTTCGTCCGCAGCGAAATCCTCGACACGGATCGGTACGTCACCACGGTGGCCCCGCTCGGTTCCGATCCCGCGGTGCAGACCGAGATCGCGGGCACGGTCACCGACGAGATCTTCGCGCGGGTCGATGTCGAAGGCCTCACGTCCGACGCGCTGACCGCCCTGACCGATGCCGTTCCGGCGACCGCGGACGCGCCGCGCGTGGACCGGGCGGTGGAGGGCCTCGCGCCGGTGATCGCCGGGCAGGCACGCAACTTCGTGTACGAGACGGTGCTGTCGCTGGTGCAGACCGACCAGTTCGAGGATCTGTGGATCCAGGCCAACCGAGCCGCGCACACCGGTCTGGTGGCAGTCGTCACCGGTGAGGGCGGGCCGTCCTCGGTGACGGTGGACGAGAGCGGCACGGTCAGCATCTCCCTCGGCACGATCATCGACAACGTCAAGGCTCGTCTGTTGGACCGGGGATTCTCCTTCGCCGAGAAGATCCCGGACATCGACAAGCAGTTCGTGCTGTTCCAGTCGCCGGAACTGATCAAGGCGCAACGGGCGGTCAGCGCCCTGAACACGGCGTCGGATGTGCTGCCGTGGCTCACGATCGCCGCCGCGGTGGCCGCGGTGGCCGTTGCTCCGCCCGGCCGTCGCCGTCGTGCCCTGGCGTTCGTCGGGACGGCACTGCTCGTGGGGATGCTGATCCTCGCGATCGCGCTGATCGTCGCCCGGTCCCTCTACCTCGGCGACATTCCCCCGGACGTGCTGTCCCCGGACGCCGCCTCGGCGATCGCCGACACGGTGCTGGTGCCGCTGCGGACCGCGCTGCGGGCGGTGGCGGTCCTCGGCCTGGTGATCGCGGTCGGGGCGTACCTGACCGGGGGATCGGCCTCCGCGGCAGCCGTCCGTCGCGGATTCGGGCGAGGCATGGACGCGGTGCAGCGGTCCCGTAAGCCGCGGCCACCGAACCAGGTGGAAGCCGGGGCCTACCGGGCGCGGACCGCGTTGCGGCTGGCGATCATCGGCGTCGCCGCGCTGATGCTGATGTTCTGGCGGTACCCGACCGGTCTCGTGGTCGTGTGGATCGTTCTCGGTGCCCTGCTGGCGTTGCTCGCGCTCGAGGTGCTGATCCGGCCGGCCCGGGCCTGGGAAGAGCCGGCGGGGGACGTGACGTCGGCACCTCCGACGGGCGCATCTCCGACGGGCGCATCTCCGACGGGCGAACAGCCGGCGGGCGAGCAGCCGACGGAGAAGCTGCCGGGCTCGAAGACCGGGTCGTGAACCCGGTGGACGCCGCTCCCGGCGACCAGGTACCGGCTTCGCGCCGATGGTGGGCGCGGGCGGCATTCGTCGCCGTCCTCTGCGCTGCCGTCGTGCCGGTGGTCGTCGCGGGCCTGCGCGGCGCTGTTGCACTCCTGGTGGTGAGCGTGGCGGTGGCAGCGGTGACGGTCGCGGCCCTGTACTGGTTCCTCGCGACCCGGGGGCTGGCGCGTGCGCTGTCACTGGGCCTGGCTGTGATCGCACCTCTCGCCCTGCCCGTGCTGTTCGTGCGGGAGGGCGTGCTGTGGGTCGCGCTGGTGTCGGTTGCCCTGGTGCTGCTCGCGCTGCTGTGCGCGCGGGCGGCCCTGCGACGGGGCTCGGAACAGGGGATGCCCGAGTACCCCGCTCCGCCGGTCCACCGCCCGTTCCTGGTGATGAACCCCCGTTCGGGGGGCGGCAAGGTCGTGAAGTTCGATCTGCAACGCAAGGCCGAAGAACTCGGCGCCGAGGTGGCACTGCTCGCCGGGCCGGGTCCCGTCGACGTCGAGGCCCTGGCCCGGCAGGCGGTCGAGCGGGGCGCCGACCTGCTCGGTGTCGCCGGAGGCGACGGCACCCAGGCCCTGGTGGCGGCGATCGCGGCCGAGCACGGACTGCCGTTCCTGGTGATCAGCGCCGGCACGCGGAACCACTTCGCGCTGGACCTCGGCCTGGACCGGGAGGACCCGGCCGCGGGCCTGGACGCGCTGCGGGACGGGGTGGAACTGCGCGTCGATCTCGGCAGGATCGGCGGACGGGTGTTCGTCAACAACGCCTCGTTCGGCGTCTACGCCGACGTGGTGCAGAGCCCGGCATACCGGGACGACAAGACCGGGACGGCGCTGCGGATGATGCCCGACCTGCTCGCCCGCGACAGCGCGACCCGGCTGCGGGCCCGCATCGACGGTGACACGACGGTGGAGGGCGCGCAGGCCGTCCTGGTGAGCAACGACCCGTACGCGACCGACGACCTCGCGGGGCTGGGACGCCGGCCCCGTCTGGACCGCGGCGTGCTCGGAGTGGTGGCGATCTCGGTGGCCGGCGCCGGGCAGGCGGTCGACCTGCTGCGCCGCACGCGCAGCCGGGGTCTGGTGCAGCGCGCGGCCACCGAGGTGGTCGTCGATGCGGACGCCCCGGAGATACCGGTCGGGGTGGACGGGGAAGCGTTGATGCTGCCCACGCCCGTGCGATGCACCGTCGAGCCGCAGGCGCTCCGCGTGCGGGTGCCCCGGCACCGTCCGGGAGCCCTGGTCTCGGCACCGACCTGGAACTGGGTGCGGCTCCGGGACCTGGCCTTCCGGCCTCAGCGCTCGTCGTCGGTCTCGTCGGGCCTGCGCTGACCTTCCCCGGGCCGGGTGCCCACCGGCACGCGCGGCAGCGATCCGGTGCCGAACAGGGCAGCGACGGCGAGCAGGGCCGTGACGGCGAAGGCCACCTGCAGCGCCTCGAGCCGCGCGTCCGAGTTGACCTCGACGATCGCATCCGCGGTGCTCTCGTCCACCCCGGCGTCGGCCAGGGCATCCTCGAGCTGGGTGTCGGACAGGAACGGCACCCCGGCAGCCATGTCCGTGGTGGCCTGCTGCTGCACCGATTCCGGTACCGCCGGGTTGTTCTCGATGCCGGCGATGACGGAGGTGGTCAGGGTGGCGATGAGGATCGACCCGATCAGGGCGGTTCCCAGGGACGCGCCGAGATTGGTCGCCGTGTTCTGCAGACCGCCGACCTCGGCACTCTGCGAGTCCGGCACCGCGGACACCGTGACCGCACCGAGCTGGGAGGCCAGCGCACCCAGGCCGAGACCCATCAGCAGCATCGGGATCGACACGACCGCCGCGCTGGCGCCGGGATCCATTCCGCCCACAAGGATGAGGATGCCGACGGCCATGGTCCCGAGACCGAGCCGGACGACGAGCCGGGGATTCGCGTGAGGTCGCAGCTTCGGGATTCCGATGGCCGCCAGGACCAGAGCGATCGACAGCGGAAGGATCCGCACGCCCGTCTCGAGCGCACTGAGTTCGAGAACCACCGACAGGAACAGAGGGACGGAGAAGAACACTCCGGCCTGGATGAGGAACTGGGCGAAGAACATACTCAGCCCCCCGGTGAGCTGGCTGTTCTTCAACAGCGCGGGATCGACCAGCGGTTCGCCGCCCGTCTTCGCCAGGTACGTCTCCCGGCGCAGGAACAGGTAGAGCACGAACAGGCCGCCGAGCAGCAGCCAGATGACGGGGGACAGACCCAGAATCTGCGGTCCGCCGGGTTTGGTCTGGATCCAGCCCCACTCGCTCGAGCGCAGCACGCCGTAGACGAACATTCCCAGGCCGACCACCGACAGGAGCGAGCCGACGAGGTCGAGCCGGATCCGCTGGGGTGGAATGTCTTCCACGCGGCGCAGCGTGAGCAGGATCAAGAAGACGACGACGACCTCACCGAAGAAGACGTAGCGCCAGGACGCGAACGTAGTCACCGCCCCGCCGAGCAGCGGCCCCACCGCGACTGCCGCAGCGCCCGCGGCGGCCACCAGTCCGTAGGCGGCGGGACGGCGTTCGGCGGGGAAGTTCGCCGCGACCAGGGAGACGATCGCGGGCATGATCAGGGCCGCACCGATGCCCTCGAGCAGGGACCAGCCGATGAGCAGGACGGTGAGATTCGGTGCGATGCCGGTGACGAACGAGCCGGCACCGTAGATGATCAGGCCGAGCCCGAACGCCCGGCGCCGGCCGAGAATGGTGCCGACCTTGCCGCCGGTGATCATCAGGGTGGCCATCACCAGCGTGTAGAGGGTGATAGCGGTCTGGATGCCGGTGATGGTGGTGTTCACGTCCGCGGCCACGGTCGCCATCGACACGTTCATCACGGAGCTGTCGAGCGTCATCAGGAACTGGCCCGCAGCCAGCACCGCGAGCACCAGGGCGGAACCCGAGGCCGTCGCCGGCCCCTTCTGTGAACTCTCGAGACTCATGGCATCGACCTCTCGGGGGCCCTCGACACTGCTGCGTTCACGCAGGTTAGACCATCGCATGCTGCCGACGCACAGCTACAGGGCACAACGTCCCGGATCTCGGCTACACCGGCTCGAGCGGCCGGAACCGCCGGATGTCGTTGCCCGCGGGGCCGACCACGGCGGCCGAGGACTCGGGCATCTCGTTCCATGCGCCCGGCAGATCGCGGAGCGGTTCGGACACGACGAACCGGGTGTCGATGCCCAGACGATGGAACATCTCCACCTCGGGGTGCAGCTCGCGGAGTTTGGCGACCTCGGTGGAGTAGAACAGCGACCGGGTCCGGCCTTCAGTGGAGTAGCGGAACACCCAGATCGTGTCGCCGGCCGTGGTGGCCACGGTCATCTGTACGGGGTCGTCGATTCCGTGGTCGCGGGCGACCTTTTCGACCATCCCGACCGCGCGGCCGACCGCGGTGAACGGATCGTCCCGGAGACCGAACGTGAGAGCGAGGAAGAACAGCACCTCGGAGTCCGTGGTACCCGCGACGTCCGGGTACAGCGACGGATCCACGGCCATCATCAGTTCTCGTTTGATCTCCCGGAAGCCGAGGATCTCGCCGTTGTGCATCCACAGCCATTCCCCGTGCCGGAACGGGTGGCAGTTGCTGCGCTGCACCTGCGTGCCGGTCGAGGCGCGCACGTGCGCGAACAGCAGCGGGGTGCGGATCTGCCCGGCGATCTCCCGCAGGTTGTGGTTGTTCCACGCCGGATCGATGCTCTTGAACAGGGCCGGCTCGGAACCTATTCCATACCAGCCGATTCCGAATCCGTCACCGTTGGTGGTGGTGGCTCCGAGGTGGGAGTGCAGGCTCTGGTCGATGAGCGAATGCTCGGGCTTGAACAGCAGGTCCTCCACGAGGATCGGCTCGCCCGAGTAGGCCATCCATCTGCACACCCGGTCATCGAATCACTCCACCGGCGCCGGTGCTCTGGTTTCCCGAGCTATTGTGTCGCTGGGGAATCCGTTGTCTCGAGGTCCAGCACCGAGCCGGTGGTGGCACCCCCGTCGACGAGGAATTCGGAGCCGGTCGAGTAGGTGGCCTCGGTGACGACGAATCGCACCATCCGGGCCACCTCCTCGGGGCTGCCGAAGCGGGGGATCGGCTGCGTGGCGGCGATGCCGCGGTCCATTCCCGCCGTCATCGGTGTGTCGATGGGGCCGGGGTGCACCGAGCACACCCGGACCCCGTCGGGGGCGAACTCGAGCGCGGCGGTCTTCGTCAGGCCGCGCAGGGCCCATTTGCTCGCCACGTAGGCGCCGAGGCCGGCGTAGCCGATGAGGCCGGCCGTCGAGGAGATGTTGACGACGACCCCGCGCCCGCGACGCAGCGCCGGGCCGGCGACGTGCATTCCCAGCCACTGGCCGACGAGATCGACCTGCAGCACGCGTTCGAACTCGACTCGGGTCTGCTCCTCGATGGTGCCGACGGCCAGGATGCCGGCGTTGTTGATCAACGCCCGCAACGGACCGATGGATTCGGCCACGGCGACCGCCTCCGACCATTGCGCTTCGTCGGTCACGTCGAGGTGCACGAACTTCGAGCCTTTGCCGAGTGTCGCGGCGTGGCGGGTGCCTTCGTCGTCGAGCACGTCGGCGACGACGACACCGGCGCCTTCACCGGCGAGGATCGTGGCGACGGCGGCGCCGATGCCGCGGCTGCCCCGGTGACGAGGACCGAACCTCCGTCGAGTTCCGTCATGACCCCAACCCCTCGTGTGCCGATACCGTTGGTGCCGGGGTGCCGTTTCGGGCGATCTCGGATTCCGGTGGTCGTGCGCTGTCCGCGGCGCTACGCGGCGGACCCGCCGTGGCGGCGGTGATCTCGCGGTCGAGGAACGTCTTCAGTTCGGAGATGGCGCTCATCATGGGGGCCGGGAACACCACGGTCGTGTTCTTCTCGACGCCCAGTTCCACCAGTGTCTGCAGGTTGCGCAACTGAAGGGCGAGCGGGTGGGCCAGCATCGTGTCGGATGCCTGCCCGAGGGCGGTCGCGGCGATCGACTCGCCCTCGGCGGCAATGATCTTGGCCCGCTTCTCCCGCTCCGCCTCGGCCTGCCGCGCCATGGCCCGCTTCATACTGTCGGGCAACTGGATGTCCTTCAGTTCCACCAGCGTCACCTCGACACCCCATTCCAGAGTGGACACGTCGAGGAACTCACGGATGTTCGCGTTGATCACATTCGTTTCGGACAGTGCCTCGTCGAGCGTGTGCCGGCCGACGACCCTGCGCAGCGTGGTCTGGGCGATCTGATCGATAGCCGCCGCCACGTTCTCGATCGCGACGACGGATTTCACGGCGTCGATGACGCGAAAGTACGCCACAGCAGAGATGTCGACACTGACGTTGTCGCGGGTGATGATGCCTTGGGACTGGATCGGCATCGTCACGATCCGCAGGGACACCTTCGTCAACCGGTCGACGAGAGGGATGATCAGATGCAGTCCGGGTTCCCTGACGCCGATGAGCCGGCCGAACCGGAACAGCACGCCCTTCTCGTACTGGGTCACCACGTGCACTGCCTGCGACAGGACGAACAGCGCCACCACCAGGAGCACACCGGTCAGAACGACCCACGTGGCCACGGCTTCTCCTTCCGCATCGCCTCGCGGCTGTGGTTCCACGGTCCACCCCTCGGGCGTCGCCGGAAAGGGTCGAAGGTCACCGTGCCGGGGAACGGCGCCGGCCGCGCGGCGCAGCGCCGGGCGGGCCGGTACAGTGAGGTCGTATACCCCTCTGGGTATATGGACGAGACGTAGGCGGAAGGAGAAACCGGATGACATTGCCCGACTTCGTCGACGGAGTCGAGGTGTTGTGGCGGCCCGGGTGTCCGTTCTGCTCGCGCCTGCGCCGGGGCCTGCACAGGCGCGGCATCGAGGTCGTCGAGACCGACATCTGGCAGGACCGGGCCGCCGCCGCGCGGATCCGGGCAGTGAGCGGCGGCGACGAGATCGTGCCGACGGTCTTCGTCGGACCGGTCGCGCTCGTCAATCCCTCTGTGCAAGAAGTTGAATCGGCGATCGAGCGGCATCTCCCCGGCCGGGTGGGCGAGCTGATCGGGCCTCGGCCGCGGACGGTGTGGTCCCGACTCGCCGATACGGTCCGCGGCCGGCCGGCCGCGCCCCCCTCCCGACGATCGAAGGAGTCGTAGTGCCCGAACATCTACAGGACGAAGAACTCTGGGACGAGCGCTACCGTTCCCGTCCCGCGCTGTGGAGCGGTGAGCCCAATCGTCACCTCGTGGGGGAGGTGGCCGGCCTCTCGCCCGGACTCGCCCTCGACGTCGGGTGCGGCGAAGGCGCGGACGCCATCTGGCTCGCGCAGCGCGGCTGGCGAGTCGACGGTGTGGACGTCTCCGGCGTCGCCCTGCAACGCGCCGCCGAGCACGCGGACCGGGCCGGCGCCGAGGTCGCCGGCCGCATCTCGTGGCTGCACGAGAACCTGACCGCCTGGGACCCGGGCCGAGGGCGATACGACCTGGTCTCCGCGCAGTACATGCACCTGCCCTCGCCGGAACGTGACGTCCTCTTCCGTCGGCTGGGGGAGGCGGTCGCCCCCGGCGGCACCCTCCTGATCGTCGGGCATCACCCCTCCGACCTGCAGACCACCGTGCCGCGTCCGCCGCGACCCGAGTTGTTCTTCACGGGGGCGGACGTCGTGGCGCTGCTCGATCCCGACGGCTGGGACGTCGTCACCGATGCCGCCGTCGCGCGGGAGGTCACCGACCCGGACGGACGCGTCGTCACCGTGCACGACACCGTGGTCAGGGCCCGACGGCGCTGATCGCGGCGCGAACGTCGTCACCCGGGGGGAGCTCCCAGAGTCGCTGGGCGGGTAGCCCTCAGAGTCGCTGGGCGGTAGCCCTCAGGGTCACTGGGCGGTAGCCCTCAGGGTCGCCGGGCGGGTAGCCCTCAGGGTCGCCGGGCGGTAGCCCTCAGGCCAGTGCGAGGAAGAGGCGCTCGAGCTGTTCCTCGGTGAGCCGGTCGGGGCACGTGTCGTCCTCCTCGTCGAGCATGCACCGACGAAGCTGTGCGGCAACGATCTTGAAGCCGGCGCGGTCGAGCGCCCGGGAGACGGCGGCGAGCTGGGTCACCACGTCCCGGCACTCGCGGCCGGACTCGAGCATGGCGATGACGCCCGCGAGCTGCCCCTGGGCGCGGCGCAGCCGATGCAGCACCTGGGTATCGGCTTCGGGGGTGACGGCGGTCCGGGCGACGGGGGCGGCAGGAGTGTTCATGGTTGTGCTTCCGGTCGGGGGGAGCGGGGTTCGCTTGGATACCCCATGGGGTACTTGACATACCCTAGGGGGTATGTGGCAGGGTTGTCCACATCGAGGACGAAATCGACTCATACGGAGGAACCACGATGATTCTCGAGCAGTACTACATCGAGTG
>NZ_AJFC01000313.1:0-8967 GCF_000256505.1 Rhodococcus sp. P14
ATACCGTGGACCCGACACGGACAGGTCAGGGGAGCGCCGGATGATCACGCGAACGAGATTCTTCTCCGTTCATCTCTCGAGGTCGGCGCGATCGGGGCCGCCCCCGGACCCGCCGCCTCCGCCGGCGCCGCCGTCGGGCCTGTGGTGGCAGCTGGTGGCCGTCGCCGTCCTGCTCGGTGGTCTGGTGGTCGCCCTGGCGCTGCAGACCCCGACGTCGAGCACCCTGTCCTACAGCGACTTCGTGGACCGGGTCGACGCGGGCACCGTCCAGCAGGTGACGATCGACGACCGCGGATCGGCCTACGGAACCCTCTCGGACGACACGGAATTCGTCACCCAGCTGCCGACCGCACTGAACCTCGCCGGGCTCGACGCGAAGCTGCGGGCGAAGCAGGTCCAGGTCAGCGCGGAACAGACCGACGACAGCCCGTGGGCCGCGATTCTGCTCAGCATGCTGCCCTTCGTCGTGTTCGCGGGGCTGTTGCTGTGGGTCGGCCGCCGGGCACAGCGCGCCTTCAGCGGCGGCGGCATCGGGGGCATGGGCGCGTTCGGCCGCTCGAAGGCCCGCGTGATCGAGGCGAACCGGCCGACCACGCGCTTCGCGGACGTCGCCGGGTACGACGGCGTCAAGCAGGAGGTCAGCGAGGTCGTCGACTTCCTGCGGGATCCGGAGAAGTACGCGGCCGCCGGCGCGAAGGGCCCCCGCGGGGTGCTGATGATCGGCCCGCCGGGCACCGGCAAGACACTGCTGGCCCGCGCGGTGGCCGGCGAGGCGGAGGTGCGCTTCCTGTCCGTCACGGGCTCGGAGTTCGTGGAGATGTTCGTCGGGGTCGGTGCCTCCCGGGTGCGGGACCTGTTCGAGCAGGCCCGCAAGAGCCCGCCGTCGATCATCTTCATCGACGAGATCGACGCCATCGGCAGCAAGCGCGGCGTCGGGACCTACGCCGGGAACGACGAGCGGGAACAGACGCTCAATCAGTTGCTGGCCGAGATGGACGGCTTCGACCAGAGCGTCGGCATCGTGGTGCTGGCGGCGACGAACCGCCCGGAGGCGCTCGATCCGGCCCTGCTGCGGCCGGGCCGGTTCGACCGCACGGTGGTGATCCCCCTGCCCACCCAGTCGGAACGGGCCGCGATCCTGGCGGTGCACCTGCAGGGCAAACACTTCGGACCCGACGTCGATCTGAGCGTGCTCGCCCGGGCCACCCCGGGCTTCTCGGGTGCGGATCTGGCGAACCTGGTCAACGAGGCCGCCATCAATGCCGTCCGGGACGACCGCACCGTCATCTGCGCCGACGACTTGTCGTCCGCGCGTGACCGCCTGCTGCTCGGACGCCGCGAGAGCGCCAATGCCCTGCTCCCCGACGAACGGACCTCGGTGGCGGTCCACGAATCGGGCCACGCGTTGCTCGCGGCCCTGTGCCCGCACGCCGACCCGGTGGCGAAGGTGACGATCCTGCCCGCGGGCATGGCCCTGGGATCGACCCAGCAGCTACCCGAGGTCGAACGCCACCTCTACAGCGAGGGATATCTCAACGACCTGCTCACCGTCCGGGTCGGGGGGCGGGCCGCGGAGCTCGTCGTGTTCGGGGAGGGGTCGACCGGTGCCGCCGACGACCTGAGCGGCGCGACCCGCATCGCCGTGCGCATGGTGCGGGAATTCGGGCTGTCCGAAGCGTTCGGCCCGGTGGGGTACGGGTCGGGCGACCCCAACTACCTGCATGCCGACACCAGTGAGCGCAGCCTCGTGCGGCCCTACTCGGAACACACCCAGCAGCTCGTGGACCGCGAGGTCGCCCGGCTGCTGCGGGCCGCCGAGGAACGGGCCGTCGCGCTCCTGACGCAGCACCGGGCGGCGCTGGACCGGCTGGCCGCGATCCTCGTCGAGGAGGAGACCGTCGACGGCGAGGTCGTACTCGACGTGCTGCGGGCGGAGGCGGACGGCGCCCGGCCGCAGCGCCTCGGCACCACCTGAGCGGCGCGCGGGCCGGATCGCACTGTGCCGACATGATTTGCCGCGCCGACATGATTTGCCGCGCGGTGGGGAAACCGGTCTGCATGGCACCTCTCCCCGACCCCGCGACGATCCGGCGCTACCGCATCCATGCGACCCCCGACGGTCACCGGTGGGTGATCGGCACCCACGATCCGTCGCTCGGCATCGATTTCGGGCCGGGCCCGGAGGCGGAGGCCTGGGCGCGGGAGGCCTGCGCCGACCTGGAATCTCCGCCGCCGCAGAACCTGTACAACTGGCGGCCGGTGCCCCCGGGGCTCACGGGCTCGCGGTTCGGGCCCGACCGGGGCATGCCCGGGCCGAGGAGATGACCGCCGGCATGCGCCTACCGTGAACGAGGTGGACGCCCGTGCTCTCGTCACCACGGCCCGCGTCGCCCGGCTGGCCACGACCGGACCGGACGGGCGGCCGCACCTCGTGCCGATCGTGTTCGCGCTCGTCGGCGACGCGCTCTACACCTGCGTCGACGACAAGCCGAAGACGACGAGACGGTTGCGGCGCCTGCGCAACATCGAGAACGACCCGCGGGTGGCGGTGCTCGTCGACCACTACGACGACGACTGGTCCCGGCTGTGGTGGGTCCGTCTCGACGGCACGGCCACCGTCCACGATCCGCGCTCGGAGCTCGGCTCGGCCGGTCTCGCGGCGCTGGCCGTCAAGTACGCGCAGTACCGCGCGGCGCGCCCGTCGGGACCGGTGCTCCGGATCGACGGGCTGCGCTGGCGGTCGTGGTCCGCGGGCGGCGGCTCAGCCGATCGGGCGACGCCACGGCCCGGTGATCGCGAGGGTCAGGCCGGGTGACTGGATGTTGACGAACAGGGTCCTGCCGTCGGCGCTGAAGGCGGGCCCGCAGAACTCGCTGTCGTTGAGTTCGTTGCGTGCGATCGTGAACGGCTTCCCCTCGGCGGTGACGCCGATGAGGTGGCTGATGCCGTCGCCGTCCTCGGCGAGTATCACCCCGCCGTACGGCGAGACGGTGATGTTGTCGGGACCGTCGTAGTTGCCGGTGTCGACGGACGGGTCGGGGTTGACCCCGAACAGCGTCTTCAGCGTGACCGTCTGCGAGGCCGGATCGAAGAACCACACCTGGCCGTCGTGTTCGGCGATGCTGCCGTCGCTCGTGCGGGCGTAGCTGGCGACGAAGTAGGCGCCGCCGTCGCCCCACCACTGGCCCTCGAGCTTGCGGCTGCGGGTCACCTGGTCGGCGGCGAACTGCTCGCGCACCGGTGTGGTGGCGGCGTCGCGGTCGGGGACGTCGACCCACCGCACGGTGTAGCGCACCCCCGGCTCGGTGGCCTGCGACAGGTCGGGCACGTGCGCGCCGCCGTCGAAGCAGGCCATCGCCTGCAGGCTGCCCGCGGTGTCGCCGCCGGGCGACTGGGCGAGTTCACGCAGGGCACCCGGCCCGCCCCGGAAACCCTGCGGGGGCGTCCACCGGTAGAACAGGCCGTTGGGCTCGTCGGCGTCCTCGGTGAGGTAGATCGCGCCGGTGGCCGGGTCCACGGCGACCGCCTCGTGCGCGTACCGGCCGAGGAACTTCAGCGGCACCGGGCTCTTGCCGCGGTTGGCGTCCTGGCTCGCGGGGTCGACCTCGAACACGTAGCCGTGATCGAGCGTGAATCCCTTCGAGCCGGCCCGGTCCTCGGTCTCCTCGCACGTCAGCCACGTGCCCCACGGGGTGATGCCGCCGGCGCAGTTGTTCACGGTGCCGGCGAGGCTGACGTACTGGCCGGTGCGCTGCCCGTTCGGGCTCACGGTGACGGTGGTGGTGCCGCCGCGCGCGCCGGGGTCGTAGGTCAGGCCGTCGACGACGGGCACGCCGAACGGCTCGTCCTTGCCGATCTCGTGGTTGGTCACGATCGTGGAACCGTTGCCGTGCGCGAACACACCGTTGGCGTCGGGATCGCTGGGGACGGGCGTGCCGTCGTCGAGGGTCGTCTCCCCGGAGCGCGACACCACGGTGTACGAGAACCCTACGGGCAGAGCGAGAATGCGCTGGGGATCCGGGACGAGCGGGCCGTAGCCGATCGCCCCGCCGGGGACTGCGGACGCGAGTCCGGGACGGACGAGCGCCTCGACGCTGCCGGCGAGGGCCACGCCGAGGCCGGCCAGTGCGGTGCGCCCGAGGAATCCCCGGCGGTTCAGTGGTGCCGTCGTCACTGTTCTCGATACCTCCATCGATGCGGTCGGGTCCTCCGGACCGTAGGTGCCGGAAAGCCCGGTTCCGTGGCCGGCGGGTGACCGCGAATCGAACCGGAGGCGAACGTCGCGGGGGCGGTCAGGCGACGTCGGAGTCGACGGGCAGCCCGGCGAGTCGCCACTCGAGCACACCGTCGGCGGCGCGCCGGGCCGGCACACCGTGGGTGCGCAGCAGCCGGACGGCGTCGTGGGCGAGCACGCAGTACCGGCCGCGGCAGTAGGCGACGATCTCCCGGTCCGCCGGCAGGTCGGCGAGCCGCTCGGTCAGCTCGTCCAGCGGCACGTGCAGTGCGCCGGGCAGGTGCCCTGCGGCGTACTCGGCGGCGGGGCGCACGTCGAGCAGGACCACCTCGCCTGTCTCGAGGCGGTGCAGAAGTTCCTCGGTGTCGACGGCGGCGGTGTCGTCCGGGCCGAGGTAGGCGCGCCGGGCGAGCTCGGTGTGCGGGCGGTGCCGCTGGGCCACGCGACGCAGGGTGTCCCACAGTTCGGCGACGTCGTCCCCGGCGAGCGAGTAGAAGATCCGTTTGCCGTCGCGGCGGGACCGCACCAGCCCGGCCGCGCGCAGGGTCTGCAGGTGCGCCGAACAGGTGCTCACGCCGAGCCCGGCGGCGGCGGCGAGCTCGTCGACGCTGCGCGGTCCCTGCGCGAGCAGGTCGAGCAGTTCCAGACGTGCGGGATTGCCGAGCACCTTGCCGACGGCGGCGAACTCGGTGTACAGCGCGTCCTTGGCGGCTCGGTCAGCCACGGGTGGGTCCTTCCTGTGGGGCGCGGGTGGGCCGGGGATGCGTTTCGTACATGCGCACCGCGACGACCAGTCCGGACAGGGCGGTCAGCGCGGCCACGACCCACACGGCGGCGTGGATGCCGAACGCGTCGGCGACGACACCGGCCAGCAGGGCGCCGGCCGCGAAGCCGCCGTCGCGCCAGAGCCGGTACACGCCCACGGCCCGGGCCCGCCAGGCGGGATGGGCGACGTCGCCGATCGAGGCGAGCAGGGTCGGGTAGACCAGCGCGGTGCCCGCGCCGAGCGCGGCCGCGGCGATCGCCCACGGCAGGAAGGAGTCCGAGACGGCGATCACGGCCAGGGCGAGCGCCTGCAGCCACATGCCGGCGACGATCATCCACTTGCGGCCCCACCGGTCCGACAGTGCACCGGTGACCAGCTGGCCGACTCCCCACACGGCCGGGTACAGCGCCGCGAGGATGCCGATCCGGCCGACGGACAGGCCGGCCGCGGCGAACAGGATGGGGAACAGCCCCCAGGCGAGGCCGTCGTTGAGGTTGTTGACCAGCCCGGCCTGGCTGGCCGAGGACAGGGCCGGTTCCTTGAAGCTGGTCTGGACGAGCACCTGCCGGTCGGTGAGCTTGTCGTGCAGGTGGTCGTGGCGTCCGTCGGCGCGGGCGACGTGGCCGACGGCCTCGAGACGCGCGTATTCGCGGGTCTCCTTCACGGCGAGGGTGGACAGTCCCAGACCGAGAGCCGCGAAGGCGATGCCGAGCAGGAAGGGCGCGGGCCGCAGCCCGTAGGCCTCGGCCAGATACCCGGTGGCCAGCGCGGTCGCGGCGACGGCGGCATACCCGGCGGCCTCGTTCAGTCCCATCGCGAATCCCCGCCGGGCCGGGCCGACGAGGTCGATCTTCATCACCACGGTGGTGGACCAGGTCAGTCCCTGGCTGATGCCGAGCAGCACGTTGGCGAAGATCACCCAGCCCCACGAGGGTGCCCAGATGAGCAGCAGCGGCACCGGGAGGGCGACCAGCCACCCGGCGACGAGCACCGGTTTGCGCCCGTACCGGTCGGAGAAGGTGCCGGCGAAGTAGTTGGTGATCGCCTTCGACAGGCCGAAGACGAGGATGAACGACAGCCCGGCGGTGTAGGCGCGGATGCCGAATTCCTCCTCGGCGAGCAGCGGCAGCACGGTGCGTTCCTGACCGAGCATGCCGCCGACGAGCGCGTTGACGACCACCAGCAGGGTGAACTGGGCGAGGTTGCGGCGCAGGCCCAGTCCGATCTGCTTGTCGGGCGGGGCGGTGGGTGGCGTGGAGGTGTTCATGAGCGCCTTCCGGGACCTGTCGTATCGGACCGTACGATACAACATTCTACGGAATTATGGAATGTCCCGGAGTGCCCGCCGCGGTCAGCTCACGACCGCGGAGCCCCGGCGTGCCCACAGCGTCACCGCGGCCGCAACCCAGATCGCGGCGAACCCCGCCGCGAGCCACCACCCCGCGTGCGCGAGGTCCACGCCCGCGGCCCAGGACGCGACGGGCTGATACCCCGGCAGCAGTTCGTCGACCGCGGACAGCGTGATGATCGCGCCGAGCACACCGGCGGCGACCACGGACACGGCGGTGACGACGACGTTGAACATCTGCCGATCGCGGCTGGGGATCTGCGCCGATCCGTACATCCGCACCATGGCGATCCCGTTGACCCCGTCGACGGCGGTCATCCCGGCCGCGAAGCACAGCGGCAGGCACAGCACCAGCCAGGTGGCGGCGCCCGAGAGGCTCGCCGTCACCGCGAGCGCGATCAGACCCACCGACGAGGCGGTGTCGAAACCGAGACCGAACAGGAAGCCCAGGACGTAGACGTGGCGGGGATGACGCACCCGTCGCAGCGGCGCCGACAGGACCCGCGCCGCCGCGGACGAGTGCACCTCGTCGGTACCGCAACGCCGGGCGGCGAGCGTGCCGCGCAACGCAACCGCGTTGACCCCGGCGACGAGCAGCAGGAAGCCGCCCGCCACGGCGGCACCGAAGGTCCCCAGGGCGGTGGCGGTCGCACCCTCGCCCGCCAGCAGACCGGTGGTCGACCCGATCCCGGCGACGACCGCCGACGTCGCCAGCAGCACGACGCTGCTGTGGCCGAGACTGAACGCCAGCCCCACCCCTACGGGGCGGCGCCCCTCGGCGACGAACTTGCGGATCGCGTTGTCGATGCCCGCGATGTGGTCCGCGTCGAGTGCGTGTCGGGCGCCCAGACCGTAGGCCGACAGGGCCACCCCGAGGGTGAGCGCGTCGCCGGCCGTGAGACGGGCCAGACCGAGCAGCCCGAAACCGAGCGCGTGGACCAGGACGACCGCGGCCACCGTGGCGGCGACACGCACCCGGGCGGGGGCGTGGGTGCGGACGTCCGAGCGCACGTAGTGCCACGGCGGCGAACCCGGTTGCGGCATCCCGGTCTCCCTTCTCCGGTCGTCTGTCGTAACTCACCGCGATGCCGGCGTGGGCCGACCGCGAGTGCACGGGCACACCCGCCGCGGGCGATCGAGGTGGGTCAGCGCAGGCTTTCCGCGTGCCGGACCGTCGTCTCCAGGTGCCGATCGACGCTGCGCAGGTCGAGTCGCGCGTCGGCGAGGAGGTCGAGGATCTCGAGGAGCGCGGCTTCGGCGGAGTCGCCGTGGGAATGCCGGTCGATGCGTCCGAACTCCTCGCTGAGCTCCTGGATCCGCCGGTCGAACCCGTGCAGATCCGCACGCAACTGCGAGGCCTGCCGGGCCAGCTCGGGAGTACTCATGGGCGGAACCGTCCTTCGAGTCGACGCGCGGGGTGTGCCCCCATCGTGGTGGACCGGGAGAGCCGGCGCCACGGATTCGGCCCGCGCCGGTTCGACCGGATCGACCCGCGGAATCACCTGTGCGATCCTTGCCCGAGTGGGATAATCACCGCCGAGCTACCGGTAATGCACCGCGGGGAGGCGTGGGGAGATGGATCCGGGACGGCAGAGCTTCGGTGTGCACAGGTGGTCGGACGAGCACCTGGATCGGCTGGTGGGAGAGAACCCCACGGACGGCGTGCTCGAGCGGAGCGGCCAGGTCCACGCCGCCCGGATCGAAGCGGCCCGCAGACGCGACGGCGGAACGTTCGACTGGACCGGCCTCGTCGAGGACCCCACCGATCCGGATCGCCGCCTCGATCCCCTGGTGCTGTCCCTGCCGACCGGCGTGACCGAAGAGCAGGTGCACGCGGCCCTGCTGGGCCGGGCGCGCGTCCTGTACGGGCCGCACGTGCTGATCGGGCACGTCTGCGCCCGCGACTGACCGCCGGGCTCACGGGCCGTCGAAGGCCGTGAATCCCGCCTCGGACAGCGACGTGCGGAAGCGGTCCCCGGCCGGTCCGAGCCGGGTGATCCACACCAGCACCTCCGACATCGGTGCCGCCGTCGCCGCCACCGGGATGCGCGTGATGCCCTCGTCGAGCGTGGCGGTGCCGACCACCTGGGACAGGTGGAGGGGACCGCCCCCGGCCGGGGCCGTCCGGATCTCGACGCGCGAACCGGCGCTGAGACTGTCGATCCACACCTCACCGAGCCGCACCGGTTGCGCGAACGCGACCGTCAGACCCAGTCCGGCCCGTCCCGCGGGGAGCTGACGCGGATACAGTTCGGTGCTCCACGCCGTGTTCGGGTTCCCGTCGACCGCCAGGTCGGCCGTCACGGCGTTGTCCGCCGCGCCCTCCTGCGCATGGGCACGCACCGCGCGGGGGACGACGGGGCCGGCGGTCCCGCCCTCCGTCGGGGGCGACGCGGCGGCGACCACCGGAAGCGTCGCCGGCGATGCCGACTCGGCACGCGGTCCGCTCAGCGCGGTGCCGGCCACCCAGCCGACCGCCGCGAGACACGCCACGCCCACCAGCGCCACCACGGCCGGCACCGCCGCACTGCGACGGGCGGTGGCCGGGGGCGGCTCCGGCTCCCGTGCGGGTGCCGCGGTCTCGGCCACCGGTTCCGGACGGGGCGGCGGGGCCCCCCG
>NZ_AJFC01000314.1:0-8631 GCF_000256505.1 Rhodococcus sp. P14
CGGCGAACACTGCTGCAGTGCACACACTTCCGTCGACCGCCTCGTCGGCCAGTGCCCGCATCGCCGGTGCACCACCCCGGTCTCCGAGCATGCACCTCAGGGCCGCGCCGAGACCGGCGACGTCGGTCGTCTCGTCCGCGCCGGGCAGCGTCGCGGGGAAGGCCAGGACCGCGGCGCCGGACTCGTCGACCCGGATGCGCACCGGATCGTCGAGGCCCAGGATCGTCGACTGCCGGTGCGCGGCACGCACCGTCTCGGCCAGACGAAGCATGATGCGCGCCGCGGCGGCCGGATCGGGACGGTCCCCGGCGACGTCGGGCAGCGACCGGCCTGGCGTCCATTCGGACACGACCACGCAGCAAGCGGAGTGGTCGGCGACATCGAAGACACGGGCCGCCGCTCCCACCCGTCCGAACGCGGCCGAGGCCGTGCGCGCACACAGCGCGTGGAAGAAGGCACCGTCGTCGCCCGCCGGTCGCGGGGCGACGGTCAGCGCGACGGTGCGGTTCATGACGGTGTCGTGTCCGCGCCAGCACTGCAGGCCGTCGACCGTTCCGTGCCGATCGACCAGAACATAGCGTCCGTCCGCGACGCGCGACCCGGCCGCCGGCTGCCGACTCGGCGGCCCACCCGGAGCCGCACCGTCGTTCTCGGTCATCGACGATCCCCTCCCCGGATCCGGGTCCCTGGCCGTCATTGTCCATCGCGGCGCTGCCGGAAGTACACGATTTCGGCACCGGCGCGCCGGTCGGCAGTTGCCGCGTCCGTCTCAGCGATCCTCGGCCGCGCGGCGTTCCGGCAACGCGCGGAGACGATCGAGAAGGCGCGCGAAACCGTCGTCGCCCGACGGTGCCGCCGGCGGGTCGATCGCCAGGCCGTCGCACAGCCCGCCGTACCAGGAGCCGAGGACCTCCGGCAGCTGCGCGTAGGTGCCGCACGGCACGAGGGCGTGCAGGACGTCGTCGGTCATCAGCGGGGCCATCTCCGCCCAGCGCCGGTCCCGGGCGAGCGCACCGAGCCGCTCGCCGAGACCGGCGAGACCGTGCATCTCCAGGGTGCGCCGGTAGGCGGGGGTCGAGTACAGGAACGCGAACTCCGAGCGTGCGGCGTCGGTGGCGGCGGCGACGGCGGCGTCGTCGCGTCCGGTGATCGGTTTGGGGACCACCACGACGCGGGGACCGCCGTCGCCCCGGCCGGCGCGGGCGGCGCCCTCCCGCAGTGCCGGCAGGACCCGCTCGCGCAGGAACAGCGGATGCGAATTCGTGGGGTGGGTGACGAAGCCGTCGGAGCGCTCCCCGGCGAGCACGCACATGCGGCGGTTGACCCCACCGGTCCACAACTGCGGGGCTGCGACGTCGAGCGGGCCGGGCCGGAAGTACGGCTGCAACCGGTCGAACGTGTAGTGGGTTCCGCTGTGCGACAACGGATTGTCGGTGGAAAACGCGTCGAAGATCGCCCGCAGGGAGTCGAGGTAGTCGCGCAGCTGCGCGGCGGGATCGCTCCACGGCATCGAGAAGCGGCCCACGATGTTGCCGCGGACCTGCGTCGCGATCCCGAGCTGGAAGCGGCCCCCGGAGAAGCGGGCCAGCTCCCAGGCGGAGTACGCGGTGACCATCGGGCTGCGGGCGAACGCCACGACCATGCTGGTCCGCACCGTCAGCCGCGAGGTGTGCTCGAGCGCCAGGGCGCACACCGCGAACGGATCGCGCACCGTCTCCGACACGTGCACGGTGTCGTATCCGAGGGCCTCGATCCGGCGCACCCGCTCGGCCACCCGGCTCAGCGGCGTGTCCGCCGGCAGTGATGCCACCACTTCCATCTCGGGACCTCCGTGTCGATCAGAAGACGACGATCCCGCGCAGGTTCCGTCCCTCGTGCATGTCGGTGAAGCCCTGCGCGATGTCGTCGAGCTTGTAGGTGGCGGTGACCAGTTCGTCGAGCTTCAGCTTGCCCGAGGTGTACAGCTCGATCATCCACGGGATGTCGGCGGTCGGGGCCGAGGCGCCGAACAGCGAACCCTGCAGCCGCTTCTGGTACAGCACCAGCTCCATCGGGCTGACGGGGATTCCCACGTCGCTCATCGCGCCGAGACCGGTGACCACGCACGTGCCGGCCTTGCGGATCGCGGCGAACGCCTGCGCGATGTGCTCGCCGGTCGTCACGCCCACGGTGACGATCGCGGCGTCGGCGCCCTGACCGTCGGTGCAGGAGCGGGCGATCTCCGTCGCCTCGGCCATGTCGGCGACGGCGTGCGTCGCACCGAACCGCAGCGCGCTCTCCCGCTTGAACGGCACCGGGTCGACGGCGATGATCCGGGCCGCGCCGGCGTGGGCGGCGCCCTGGACGGCGTTGATGCCGATGCCGCCGACGCCCTGCACGATCACGGTCTGCCCCGGATACACCTCGGCGGAGTTGACCGCCGCGCCCCAGCCGGTGCCCACCCCGCAGCCGAGCAGGCACAGCTTGTCCAGCGGCAGGTCCTTGTCGACCTTGATCGCCGAATCGACGCTCACCGTGGTGTATTCGCTGAAGGTGGACAGGCCGCAGGTCTGTGCGACCGGTGCCCCGTCGAGACTGAGCCGGAAACTCGCCGGGTCGTCGGGCCGGCTGCCGGTCATGATCGCCGCACCCCGGTCGCACAGGTTCTGCAGTCCCTTGGCGCACCATCGGCACCGGCCGCACGCGGCGAGGAACGAGAACACGACGTGGTCGCCTTCGCTCCAGCCGGATGTCTCGGGCCCGACCTGCACGACGACGCCGGCGCCTTCGTGGCCGCCGCAGATCGGGTAGCTGCCGACCGCGTGGTCGCCGGTGGCGATGTGGTCGTCGGAGTGGCACAGGCCCGCCGCCACCATCTGCACCGTCAGTTCGCCGCGCCGCGGCTCGTCCAGTTCGAGGTCGGCGATCTCGTACGTGCCGGGTGCCTGGCGGATGATCGCGCCACGGGTTCTCATCGGGTTCCTTCGGATGGGTGGGACGGTGGCCGGGTTCGGTGCACCGTCAGGGGGTGACCTGGGCGTCCATCGCGGCGCGGTAGCCGTCGCCGTACGGCGGCAGCATCCCCCACTCGCGGCGCGGATCCTGGTCGGGGGCGACGAACACCGTTCGGGCGTGGCTGAATTCGAGGAAGCCCTCGCGGCCGTTGTAATGCCCCGTGCCGGAGGCACCGATCCCGCCGAACGGCGCGTCGAGCATGCCCGGATGCATCATCACGTCGTTGATCGTCACGCCCCCGGAGGTGGTGGATTCGACGACGGTGCGCTGCTCGTCGTCGTCCTTCCCGAAGTAGTACAGGGCCAGCGGTTTCGGCCCGGCGTTGAGCTGCGCGATCACGTCCGCGAGGTCGTCGTAGGTGCGCACGACCATGGCCGGTCCGAAGATCTCCTCCTGCGAGATCGCCGCGTCCGCCGGCGGGTCGACGACCAGCCGCAGGGGGCGGCGCCGGTCGGTCGCGTCGATCGGTTCCGCCGGCACGGTCTCGATGCGTGCCCCCCGCTGTTCGGCGTCGCGGATGTAGCCGTCGATGCGTGCCGCGTGCCGCTCGGTGACGACGGCCGTGGCGTCGGCGTTGCCGGCGGCGGTGGGCAGCAGTTCGAGATACGACGCGCGGACCGCGGCGACAAACGGCTCGAGGCTCTCCGACGGGACGTACACGGTGTCCGGGTTGACGCACAGCTGACCGGCGTTGGTGGCCTTGCCGACCGCGATCCGGTAGGCGGCGGCGGCGAGGTCGGCCGAGCGCCCGACGATCGTCGGGGACTTGCCGCCGAGTTCGAGCGTGACGGGCACCAGGTTGCGGGCGGCGTTCTCCAGCACCGAGCGGCCCGCGGCCTGGCCGCCGGTGAACACGATGTGGTCGAACGGCAGTGCCGTCAGGGCCTGCGCCACGTCGGGACCGCCGGTGATGACCGCGACGTCGGCGGGGTCGAGGAACTCGGCGGCCGCCTCGGCCAGCACCTGCGCGGTGCGGGGGACGAGTTCGGACGGCTTGAGCACAGCCCGGTTCCCGGCGGCCAGCACCCCGGCGAGCGGGCTCAGGAGGGTGAACACCGGCGCGTTCCAGGTTCCGATGACCGCCACCGACCCCTTCGGCTGGTACTGCACCGAGGCGGTGGCGCCCAGCTGGTCGTACGGGGCGAAGACCGACCGCTGCTCGGGCTGCATCCACTCCTCGAGGTGGTCACGCGAGTACTTCAGCGCGGTCAGCGAGCCGAGCACGTCGTTGACGGTGGAGTACCCCGGGTGGCGGCCACCGAAGTCGGCGTCGATCGCCTCGACGATCCGCCCGCGGCGGGCGACGAGCATGTCGATCACCCGCTGGATCCGGGCGCGGCGCTGCGCCGCGGAGCTGGTCCATCGTGCGCGAAACTCCCTCTGCTGGTTCTCGAGCAGCGCGTGCACGTCGGTGCCGATGGTTGCGGTCATGGCGCGGATGCTATGGGCGGTGCCGGCCGGTCCCCGGCGCAGTCCCGTTGAGCGAGACCGCTACCCGCTCAGTCGGTGGCGACGTACGCGCACCCCTCCCCCGTGCCGGGGGCACGTCGGTCCCGCCGGGTCCACAGCACCCCGTCACCCGGGGTCGGCCCCTGCCGGACCAGTTCGCGTTTGAGGATCTTGTTGGTGGCGGTCACCGGCAGGTCGGGGGCGATGCGCACGTGGCGGGGCCAGGCCTTCGGCGACAGATCGGGTTGCGCGGCGAGGAACTCCTCGAACCGGTCGGGGGTCAGCTCGGCGCCGTCCCGCAGGACGAGCGCGGCCATCACCTGATCGCCCACGTGCGCGTCGGGCACGGCGTAGACGGCGACGCGGCTCAGCGCCGGGAGCCGCTGCAGGATCCGCTCGATCGGGGCGGCGGTCAGGTTCTCGCCGTCGACCCGCATCCAGTCGGCGGTGCGGCCGGCCAGATAGATCCAGCCGTCGGCGTCCTTGTAGGCGAGATCGCCGGACCAGAACATGCCGTGCCGCAGCCGCTCGTCGGTGGCCTGCGGGTCGTTGTAGTACCCGGAGAAGAACCCGGCGCCGTGGGTGTTGACGAGTTCGCCGATCGCCTCGTCGGCGTTGAGCAGGGCGCCGGTGTCGTCGAACTCCGCGGCGGGGCATTCGGTGACGGTGGCGGAGTCGTACACGGCGACGCCCTCGAGACCCCGGCCGATCGAGCCGCGCGGGGTGCCCGGTTCGCGGGTGACGATGACGGCGTTCTCGGTGGATCCGAAGCCGTCCCACACGGTGCAGTCGAACCGACGCGCGAACTCCTCGATGTCGCGGTCCGTGGCCTCGTTGCCGAACGCCACCCGCAGCGGGTTGTCCCGGTCCTCGGGCCGCTCCGGGGTGGCGAGCACGTAGGCGAGAGGTTTGCCCACGTAGTTCATGTACGTCGCGCCGTAGCGGCGGACGTCGCCGAGGAACCGGGACGCCGAGAACGTGGCCGGGGCCATCGCCGCGCCGCTGCCGACGCCGACGCTCCACCCGGCGAGCACGGCGTTGGAGTGGAACAGCGGCATCGACAGGTAGCACACATCCCGGTCGGTGATGCCGAACCGCCCGATGAGGTTCTGGCCGGCGAACAGCACCATCAGGTGCGCGACGCGGACCGGTTTCGGGTCGCCGCTCGTGCCGGAGGTGAAGATCATCATGAACGTGTCCATCGCCTCGGCCTCGCGGTGCGGGCGCAGCTCGCCGGCGCCGGCGCCGGCGAGCAGATCCGCCCACTCGGGCGTCGACGTGTCGAGGATCCGCACCCCGGGTAGGTCGAGGCCGTCGAGCAGCGGCCGGTGCTGCCGATCGGTGACGACGATCTGGCAGTCGGCGCGCGAGATGTCGCGGGCCAGACCGTCGCCGCGACGGGTGGTGTTGATGCCGCACAGGACGTATCCGCCGAGTCCGGCCGCGGCGACGGCCTCGAGCATGTCGGGGGTGTTGCCGAGCACGGTTCCCACGTGCATCGGGCGGTTCGGGTCCGCGAGGGTGAGCAGCGCGGCGGCCTGGGCGGACGCACGACCGAGGTGCTCCTGCCACGTCCAGGCGCGGTCGCCGTACACCACGGCGGTGCCGGTCTGGCCGAGTCGCGCGCGCAGTGCCTGCTGGACGGTGTCTGCCACGGTCTCACCTCGTCGTCGTGGGGTCGGTGGTCAGGTGCCGGGACAGGAACGAGATCTGGTGCGCGACAGCAGCTTCGAACCATTCGTGCCCCGGCCAGACGCCGAAGTGGTCGCACGGGTAGTGGCGGACCTCGGCGCGGCCCCGCTCGGCGGCGAGCGCGGCGGCGCGCGGCGGCGCACTGCGGTCGAAGTCGGCGATCTGGACGAGCAGCGGGCAGCGCAGCCCGGCGGCGTCCTTGCCGGGACGGTAGGTGCCGAGTTCGAGTGCGATGCGGGCGTCGATCTCGTTGCGCCACGTCGGTCCGGCCAGGACGGTGTAGTCCTCGAAGTAGCCGTCGAGGGTGAGTGCCGCGGTCTCCCCGGGCCGGCCGACGACCGGGATGGTGACGGGTCCGCGGCCGGTCCGCGTCGAGACCCGGCTGCGAGCGCCGGTGGCCGCGGACCGCATCATCGTCCGTGCGGAGTGGTGCCGGCCGGCCAGCCGTCCCGCGGCCGGTCCGTCGACCAGTGGGGTGACGGCGACGACGGCGGCGACGTCGGAGCGGTGGGCGCCGACGGTGAGCACATGCCCACCGGAGAGCGATACTCCCCAGAGCACCAGGCGATTCCGGTCGACACCGTCGAGCGCCGCGGCCGCGTCGAGGGCTGCCCGGTAGTCGTCGGCCTGGCCGCGCAGGTCGACCCGTTGCCGCGGCGTGCCGCCGGAGGCACCGAAGCCGCGGTAGTCGAAGGCGACGACGTCGAGGCCGGCGTCGGCCAGGCGATCGGCGAACTCGCGGAGTCCGGAATCCTTGGTGCCGCCGAGGCCGTGCGCCATCACCACCGCCGGCCGTCCGTCGTCGCCGGTGAACGCGTCGCCGCGGCCGGGAAAATGCCAGGCGTCGCAGTCGGCGTCGCCGGAGCGGAAGGTCAGGTTCCGGGGCGTCATCGGCGTGCCCCTTCCGGGACGTTGCCCACCGGGCGTGGGGAGTTCTGGGCCGCAGCACGTTTCAGTCCGTCGGGCAGCTCGTGCACCCGCAGGTCGTGCTCGTAGAGGAAGTAGTCGACCTGCTGGGTGTGCCGGGGCCGGTCGAGCATGTGCCCGGTGTACTTGCGCTGATCGGCGTCGATCACTCGTTCCATCTCGTCGGGCGGCGGCGGCCGGTACCGGCCGATCACGTGGGCCGCGACGAGCCGCGCCTGGCACTCGACGAACGGGAACAGGGTCGGGGTGGCCTGCGCGAAGCCGACGAAGGCGAGGTTGTCGATGCCGGGCGCGAAAATCCGTTTGTAGAGCCGGATGTGATTGCCGGGTGCGGCGATGAAGTCTTCGTCGAAGAACGGGAAGGTGATGTTGTACCCGGTGGCGTAGACGACGACGTCGAAGTCCGACGAGGTGCCGTCGGCGAAGTGCACCGTCGCGCCGTCGAGCAACCGGATGTCGGGTTTGGCGACGACGTCGCCGGAGCCGAGACGCAGCGGCAGTTCCACCGACTGGGTGGGGTGCGCTTCGAAGAACTTGTGGTTGGGCGTGGGCAGTCCGTACCGCTCGGGCCGGCCGGCGAGGAGTGGCTGACCGAGCTGGGCGAGTTTGCGCTGCCACGACAGCGGCAGGTGCGGACTGGTCCGGTAGTACTTGTCGGCGGGCCGCCCGGCGATGTACTTCGGCACGATCCACGCGCTCGAACGGGTGGAGAGGGTGACCTCGTTGCCGAGTGCCTTCGACGACAGCTCCACCGCGATGTCGGCGGCGCTGTTGCCGATCCCGACGACGAGGATGCGCTTGTCGGAGAAGTCGATCGGCGTGCGCGGATCGATGTAGTGGTGGGAGTGCAGCGACGTGCCGGTGAACTCTCCCGGGAAGTCCGGGATCCGCGGGTCCCAGTGGTGCCCGTTCGCCACGACGAGGTAGTCGAAGTACCGGGTGCGCCCGTCCTCGGTGTCGAGTTCCCACCGGCCGTCGTCGCCCCGGCGGGCGTGCACGACGCCGTTGCGGAACTCGATCCGGGACTCGAGGTCGAACGCCGCGGCGTATCCGTCGAGGTACTGCTTGATCTGGGTGTGGTGCGGGAAGTCGGGGAAGGACTCCGGCATCGGGAAGTCCTTGAACGACAGCTGGTGCTTCGACGTGTCGATGTGCAGGGAGCGGTAGGCGCTGCTGTGACCGTTGGGGTTGCCGAACGCCCAGTTGCCGCCGATCCGGTCCGACGACTCGAAGCACGTGTAGGGCACGCCGTAGTCGCCGAGCATCTTTCCTGCGGTCAGACCGCTGATTCCCGCGCCGATGACGGCGGTGGTCGGTGCCGGCATGTCGCAGCTCCTCGTGTGCAGGTTCCGGCCCCCCGGTGAGCCGGTCCGATCGCCGGCGCGAACGCGTCCGGTGACGACGACCCCAATGTAGAACATGTTCACCGCGAGTGTAGACACTTTCCGGAAAGTGTCTACTGCGCGTAGGGTCGGCTCGCGGGCCGCGCGGTCCGCGAGCCGAGAGGAACAGCGCGTGCCCACCGAGACGACACCCGGAAGTGTCCGCGAGCGGCTGGGCGCCGCGCCC
>NZ_AJFC01000315.1:0-12488 GCF_000256505.1 Rhodococcus sp. P14
CGAAGAAGTCCTGCGCGCCAAGGGAATCCGGGCGACGACGATGGCGGAGGTGGCCGAGGTGGCCGGGGTGTCCCGGGCCTGGCTGTACCGGCACTTCCCGGACAAAGCGAGCCTGGTCGGCAGCGTGATCGTCCGGCTCGACGACGCGTACTGGACCGCCGCCAGGACGGCCCTCGCCGGGTACGGCACCTTCGCCGAGCAACTCACGGCCGGCGTCCGGATCGGCCGGGCCACCTACGACGATCCGGGGGCGCTGCCGCTCCGGCTGCGCGCCGCCGAGCCCGAGGAGTTCGCGGCGTGCGCCGGCGCGGGGGTCCGCGAACTCGTTCCCGACCTCGCGGCGTTCTGGCTCGAGTTCGTGGTCGCGGCGATCGAACGCGGGGAGGTCCGCGACGACGCCGAGCCCGTCGAGGCCGCCGAGTGGGTGGCGCGCTCGCTCATCAGCCTCGCGACGGTGCCCGGCAACACCCTCGACCCCGACGACGACGCCGCCGTGCTGCGCTACGTGCGGCGCTACGTGCTCGCCGGCCTGTCGCCCGCCGCGCCGCGCTGATCGGCGCCCGTCAGCCCTCGCGTTCGAAGGTGACGAGCAATCCCTCGACCCCGCCCGGGCCGACGCGGCCCTTGATCTCGGCGGACGTGATGGCCTTCAGGCGCCACCCCTGCCGGGCATGCTCGTTGAGCAGATCCTCGAGCTTGTCACCGGACATCTTCCCGCCGAGCATCTTCTCGCGGACCTCGACGACCTTGTACGAGTACATCGCATCCCTCATGTCGTGGCGATCGGGAATCGGCAGGGGCGCCGACCTTTCGCATCCTACCCGCGCCCACCCCGGCGCGAGCCGCGCTCGACGACCGAAGGACGAATCCGCCCGAACCCGGCTGCCAGCAGGTTCCCAGCGTCCGTCCACGGTTTCCCCAGCATCGCTTCGTAGCGTGAACCTCACCGAACCGAGCCGAGAGGACACCGCAATGAGTTCACGCCGGGCGCGTCGCGTTCCCACCGACCCCGACCTCCACGAGCACGACCTGGGCCTGGCCCACGACATGAGGACGATGCTGTCGCGCCGGCGGATGCTGGCCGTCTTCGGCGCGGCCGGCACCGCCGCCCTCGCCGCGTGCTCGACGGGTGGGTCGACGTCCACCTCGGCGGCCGCCTCCGCCACCACGGCGTCGAGCACGACCGCGTCGGCCACGGGCGAGTGCGTGGCGGCCGCACCGCAGGAGACCGCCGGACCGTATCCCGGCGACGGATCGAACGGGCCCAACGTCCTGATCGAGTCGGGAATCGTGCGGCGCGACCTCACCACCAGCTTCGGCAGCTACACCGGCACCGCCGAGGGCGTGCCGACGACCGTCACGCTGCACCTGCAGGATCTGGCGGCCGACTGCGCCGCCGGTGCGGGCATGGCGGTCTACCTGTGGCACTGCGACCGCGACGGCAACTACTCGCTCTACAGTGAGGGTGTCACCGAGCAGAACTACCTGCGCGGCGTGCAGGTGGCCGGGGCCGACGGCACCGTCTCGTTCACCTCGATCTTCCCGGCCTGTTATTCGGGACGCTGGCCGCACATCCACTTCGAGGTCTACGACTCCCTCGAGGTCGCCGTCGCCGGTGACAACGCCCGGCTGACGTCGCAGATCGCCCTCCCCCAGGACGTGTGCGAGACGGTGTACGCGCAGGCCGAAGGTTATTCGCAGAGCACCCGCAACCTCGCGCAGGTCGGTCTCGATTCCGACAACGTCTTCGGGGACGGCTGGGACGCCGAACTCGCCGCCGTCAGCGGCAGCATCGACACCGGCTACGCCGTCGACATCACGATCGGTGTCGCCGAGAAATCGGCGAACGTCCAGTCCGACATGCCGCCGCAGGGCGGGATGGGTGGCGGCCCGGCAGGGGGCCGCCCGGCAGGTCCGCCGCCCGGGCAGTGACGGACCGCCCGCGCCGATTCGGCGTGCCCTTACGCTTCGTCCGCTCCATTTCGGCCCTGCCCTGTGGGGGTGCGACGGCGGCAGACTCGCCCCATCGCCGCCGCCCCGGAAAGGACCCCCCGTGAGCGCCCCCTCCCTGTCCCAGCACACGACGACCCTGCGTTTCCTCGATCCTGCCGACGGCACTCCGCTCGGCTGTGTCGCGACCTGGCCGGACCACCGGTTCACCCTCACCGACGTCGTCGACGTCCTGCGGCGCTTCGGCCTCCACGTCAGCGATCACCGGCCGCTGGACGAGCCGGGGACGCACCACTTCACGATCGCACCGGCCGCAACCGTCGCTTCGGATCCCGGGGTGCTCGAGCTGATCGCGGACGCGTTCGTCGCGGGCACCGAGGGCCGCACCGAGATCGACGACTTCTCGATTCTCGTTCTCCAGGAGGGAATCTCGTGGAGGTGGGTCGATCTCGTGCGGGCGGCCGTCCGGTTCCTGGCCCAGGCCGGGATCGGCCTGTCGCCGGCGTACATGCTCGGCTGCCTGACGGCCACCCCCGGCTTCGCGGCGGACCTCGCCGCGCTGTTCGACGCCCGGTTCCGGCCCGGGCTGCCCGACCGGGACGGCGCCGTGGCCGCCGCGGGCGCGGCGGTGGCCGGCCACATCGATCGCGCCGCGACGTTCGATCTGGACCGGACCCTGCGGGGGCTGCGCTCGTTCGTCGACGCGACGCTGCGCACCAACTGGTTCCAGCGTGGGGGCAGCAGATCGTACGCGTCGTTCAAGCTCGATCCGTCCGCGCTGAGCGTCGGCGCAGCGATCGTGCCGGTGCGGGAGATCTACGTCCACTCCCGTGACGTCGAGGGCGTGCATGTGCGGGCCGAGCTCGTCGCGCGCGGCGGACTGCGATTCTCCGAACGCCCGGAGGACTACCGCACCGAGGTCCTCGGGCTGATGGCGACCCAGGCCGTCAAGAACGCGCCCATCGTCCCCGGCGGCGCGAAGGGCGCGTTCGTGATCCGGCCCGGCTCCGGCGCGGACCTCACCACCGCCTACACCACGTTCGTGCGCGGCCTGCTCGACGTCGTCGACAACATCGTCGACGGCTCGCCCGTCACCCCGCCCGACACCGTCGCCTACGACGGCGCGGACGCCTACCTGGTGGTCGCCGCCGACAAGGGCACCGCCCGCATGTCCGACACCGCCAATGCCGTGGCCGCCGAATACGGTTACTGGCTCGGCGACGCCTTCGCCTCGGGCGGGTCGGCCGGCTACGACCACAAGGCGATGGGCATCACCGCCCGCGGCGCGTGGGTGGCCGTGCGGCACCGCTTCGCCGAGCTCGGCCACGACGTCGACACGCAGACCTTCACCGTCGCGGGCATCGGCGACATGTCGGGTGACGTCTTCGGCAACGGCATGCTGCTCAGCGACCGCATCCGCCTCGTCGCCGCGTTCGACCACCGGCACATCTTCCTCGACCCCGACCCGGACCCCGCCGCCGCCCACCGCGAGCGTGCGCGGCTGTTCGCGCTGCCGCGCTCGTCCTGGGCCGACTACGACCCCGCGGTGATCTCCGCGGGCGGCGGCGTGTGGCCGCGCACCGCCAAGTCCGTGCCGCTGTCCGCCCCTGCCCGCGCGGCCCTCGGGATCGACGCCGAGACGCTGACACCCGACGAGCTGATCAAGGCCGTCCTGCGCGCGCCTGTGGACCTGCTGTGGAACGGCGGTGTCGGCACGTACGTGAAGGCCTCCGGCGAAACACACGGCGACGCCGCCGATCCCGCCAACGACCGGGTCCGGGTCGACGCCCGCGAGGTACGGGCCCGCGTCGTCGGGGAGGGCGGCAACCTGGGCTTCACCCGCGCCGCCCGCATCGAGTACGCGCGCTGCGGCGGCCGCTGCGACGGCGATTTCGTCGACAACGCCGCCGGCGTCGCCACCTCGGACCGGGAGGTCAACATCAAGATCGCGGTCGACCGCGCGGTGGCGGCCGGGACGCTGGCGCCCGGGCGGCGGGAGACCCTGCTCGCCGCGGTGACCGACGACGTGGCCGCGGCGGTGCTCACGGCCTCCCGCGATCAGGTGCTCGCCCTGGGAGCCGGCGAGCACGACGCCCCGGCGCTGCTCACCCAGCACGAACGCCTGATCGAGGACCTGGCGCGGGCCGGCCGGATCCCCCGCAGCGACGACAGCCTGCCCACCACGGACGAGATCCGGGAGCGGCGGCGAGCGGGCACGGGCCTGCTGCGCCCGGAGCTGGCGGTGCTCCTGGCGCAGTCGAAGAACGTCGTCGCGAGCGAGCTGGCCGCGTCGTCGCTGCCGGACTCCCCGGCCTGCGCCCCGTGGGCCGAGAGCTACTTCCCCGCCGAGATCCGGGCCCGCGCCGCGAGCGGCGTGGCCGAGCATCCCCTGCGCCGGGAGATCGTCGTCGCGTCGCTCGCGGACGAACTCGTCAACCGGCTCGGCCCCGGCGCCCTGTACCGGTTCGAGGAACGGTTCGGCGCCGCCACCGAGGACTCGACGCTCGCCTACGTGGTGGTCAGCCGGGTGCTGCACACCGAGGACATCCGGGCCCGGATCCTCGCGGCGGGCGCCGACGCGCGCACCACGGTGGCGGAACTGAGCGCGCTCGCGCGCGTCGTCGAGGCCGAGATGGCGTGGTTGCTGCGCCACACCGCCCGCCGGACGCTCCGCGACGTGCTCGCGGGTGCGTGCACCGACGCGGACACACCGGAGGCTCTCGTCGCGGTCTTCGCCGCGCCCGTCGCCGCCGCCCTGGGCGACCGGCCCTCGGCCGAGGACTGCCGCGGCGCCTTCGCGAACGCCGCGGTGGCGCTGCGCCTGGGCATCGACCCCGCCCGTGTCGCCGCGGCCCGCGACGAACTGGCCGACCTCCTCCACATTCGCCGGCTCCTGGACGGTTTCGTGACCCGGGTGCGCGGCCCGTACTGGGAGGCCATGGGTGCGGCGGCTCTGCGCGACGAGATCGCCGACCGGCTCGACGCGCTCGTCGTCACCGCGCTCGACGGCCGTGCCGCGGACCTGCCCGATCGCGCGCACCGGCTCGTGCGGCTCCTCGACCGGCTCCGCGGTGAGGACGCGGTGGACACCGCCCGGCTGGCCGTGATCGCCGGGGAGCTGCGCCTGCTCGACCGCTGAGCGGGTGTCTCTTATGGATCGGCTCTTGCGTGCGGCATGACGCATGTCGTGGATGATGCGTTGCGTTCCCGGGACCCGGCCCCGGCACCGGGATGTGCCGCGCGGTCGGTGTCCCGGGGCCCGATACGCCACCGCAAGCCGCGCCGCGGTTCGTCGCATCGCCTCGCCTCATCCCCTACGGACAGAATCCGCGACCCCACTCAGGTGGGGCAGGGAGGAGAGGGCCATTCGGAGCGTACAGCGGGTCGAGAACACCCGCGCGGCGGGCAGGCCGTACACGCAGGAGGCTGAAACTCCTTCTGCCACAGCCTCTCCTGGATGGTCCCCACTACGAGCAGGTGGGGCAGTGGGCGACCAGGTCGGCGCGCATGCCCAGACTCACCGCAGCATCGACCACGCGCGGCCACATCCGCGGCTCCGCCAGCGCGAAGTCCTGTACCGCGCCGCGCGAGTCGGCCGGTACCTCGAGCCGGTCCTCGGTGTTCCACAACGCCAACGCAGGACCGTTGGAATGCGCGGCGTCATAGTAGACACCGTGGATACGCCGTCGAGCCACGGGCTGATCCTCGTAGATCGCCCGCGCCCACGGCTGGGTGCGCGGGCGCGGATAGTCGCCGGTGGCCAGCGACGGCAGCGCACCGATGCGCATCGCCGCGCCCTGCCCGCGCAGGTCGAGCACGGTGACCGGGGCGGTCGGTCGCAGCAGCGCCACCCGGTAGCGCGGGCACACCGCCGCCGCAGGGAAATCCCCGAAGACCTCACCGAGCGCCGTGGCCAAGTTGCCGGCGACGTACAGCACCGACCGCCCGTCCGGACACGTCCGCGGCGCACCGTCGGGGGCCGGCAGATGCGGGTCCAGTCGGTGCAACGGCCCGAAGTGCCGGTGGGTGGTTCCGTTCGGGGTGTGCGGGGACGGGTGGTAGATGCGGCACCAGCGCCACGGGTGGCCGGGGCTCGGTTCGCGCCACCGCCAGACCCATGCTCGTCCGCCATGCAGCGGTCGCGTCGGTGCGGGAAGTGGGGCTACCACGCGGCTGCGGTGCCGGCCTCGGCCGCCCGCACGACGTCGTCGATGCGCCCGGCGGCGAGCGCTTCGGCCGGGGTCGCGCCGTCGAGGTCGGGGTTCACGTTCAGGGCCCATTCGGTCAAAGACACCGCACCCCCGGGAAACACCCGACTCACCTGGGCCAGGCCGGGCACGAAGCCCTGCTCGGTGTCGGCGTCGAACTGCCACGACGGCAGTCGCCACTCCCGGCCCTTCTTCACCCCGATCAAATCCCCCGCCTTGAGACGATCGAGGACCGCCTGCTCGGACACCTCGAGCAGCTCCGCGGCCTCCGGTCGGGTCAGGGACTCCGCCACCACCGCGCGACGGGCCCGATACTGCCGGCGCAGGTTCTCCAATGCGGCGTGTCTACGCTCGGCCGGGGACGGACCCCGCCCCCACAACCCTGCGTCCAGCCCCTCACCCTCGTCCCCGACCACGCCGAGCACGAAACTCTCCCGCTCCGCCTCCGGCACACTGCCGAGCACGTCCTTCAACACCGCGGAAAAGCCCGCTGCACCCGGCGCCGAAGTCGTGGTACCTGCAGCGTCGGACGCGGGCGGCGTCGTCCGCGGGGTCGACGTGCGGGACTTCGTCCCGGCCGCCCGACCCGTGTCCTTCGTGCGCGCGGTCGAGGCCGACCCGATGTTCGTACGACCGGTCCGCTTCGTGCTCATATCCCCAGGCTATGCCTCTGAACAAGATAAACAAGAAAAGAAAGCATAGGAGGGGACTGCCTCGGCTCGACGATGTGGATGCGCATCGACTTCCCTGGAGCTTCCCTGGGGTCGGATTCGGGATCGGCGGACCACCCGAACTTGTCGAGGCACCATGACACTCCTCGCCGCGCTGCGCCGGCACTTTCAGCTACACGCACGAACTGCCCGGTCACGGCTCTTCCTTCCACGATGAGGCCGGTGATCTAAGGCGCCGGTTCCCCGATCAGCAAGGCGAGCAGCAGCTCTGCCCGGACGCGGGCATCACCGAGGTCCACGCCGAGCACCTGCTCCGCCTTGGCGATCCGGCTGCGCAGGGTGTGCCGGTGCACCTCCAGGGCCGCGGCCGCCGCCTCCCATTGCCCGTTCGCCTCGAGGAAGGCCCGCAGCGACGCGACGAGCCTGGTCCCGCGACCGCGGTCGTAGTCGGCGAGAGCGGACACCGTCGACGCGGCCACGGATTCGAGGACGGCCCGCACCGCCGGGGACGCGAGCAGGGCGGTGCCGTGGGTGGCGTCGAATTCCACGAGGCGGTGGGCCGCGTCCGCGGCGGCGACGGCATGCTCGGCCTGTTCGACGGCGCGGCGGGTGTCGGCGAGCCGGTGCGCGGCGCTGAGCCCGCCACGCAGGGTGCGGGCCTGCGGCGGGGACAGGTCCGCCAGCAGCGCCGCCACGTCGGACAGCGTGTCCTCGCCGCGCAGCAGCACGGTGAGCGCCTCGTCCTCGCTGCGCGCGTACAGCGGACGCTGCCGGGCACCGAGACCGGCGTCGAGCACGCGCCGCACGTCGGCCGGGATCGGGGTGTGCAGCTGCAGGATCCGGATTCGGTTGCGGGTGCCGACCGCGTCGGCGAGATACTCCGAGGCGTCGCCGGAGTCGAGGGCACCGGCGACGAGAAGACCGAACACCCTCGCGCCCAGCGCGTTCCGTTCCGCCCGCAGCCGCCGCGGCTTGTCCAGCTCGAGGGTGACGAGGGAGACGGCGTGGCCGATCAGGACGAGTTCGACGTTCTCGAGCGGCCGGTCGGCCTGCACGGCCAGGTATCCGCTGACGACGCCGGCGTGCGTGACCGGCTGCACCGTCAGCGTCCGGCCGGGCCGGCTCGTGGTGACCGAGCCGGCGCCGTCCCGGCGCAACTCCGGGATCTGCTCCGCCAGCTCCGCCGCGGCCTCGGGGTGGGCGGCCACCTCCCCGGTGCGCTCGTCCAGGTAGGCGACGGCGGTGTGAGTGGCGACGGCCAGTTCCCGCACGACGGCCGGCACACCGCCACGCAGCACGGCACGGGTGATGCGCACCTGGGTGTCGGCGGCGCGCCGCACGAGCTCGTACTGCTGCTCGGCGAGCCGGGCGGTGACGGCACGGCTCACGGCGGCGAACGGCGTCGTGTCCGGCACCTCGAGCAGCGCCAGCCCCACCGCGTCGGCCGCCTCGAGGACCGCCGGCGGAATCCGCTCGTGCGACAGCCCGGTGCCGAAGCCGAGGGCGGCGACGCCCGCCTCCGCGAGGCGGCGCACGTAGTCGCCGCCCGCCGCCGGCTCCAATCCCAGGCCGATGGTGAGGACGAGTTCCCCGCCGGAGAGCCACGGCCGCGGGTCCAGCAGTTCGGTGGGCTGGACGAAGCCGATCTTCCGGTCCATCCCGGCCCGGCCGCCGCGCAGGGTCAATCCCAGTCCCGGTTGCCGCAGCAGCCAGGCGATGCCGACGCTCATGGGGCCATCGTAGGACGCCTCGACGAAATGGCGCGGTGCGATTCGCCGAGTTGTACGGATCGGCCCTGTCTCGGGTCCGCCGCCGCTCCCATACTCGAATCGTCTCTACGCCGCCGAGCCCGAGGAAGTCCCCATGACGAGCATCGAATACCGCCTTCCACAGCAGCGTCGCCTGGTCACCGCGCTGCCCGGCCCGCGCTCGGCGGCCCTGACCGAGCGTCGCCGTACCGCGGTCGGGGCGGGTGTGGCGTCCTCCGTGCCGGTCTACGCCGCCGACGTCGACGGCGGGATCGTCGTCGACGTCGACGGCAACGCCCTGATCGACCTGGGTTCCGGTATCGCGGTCACCAGCGTCGGCGCCTCGGACCCGGCGGTCGTGGCGGCGGTGCAGGAGCAGGTCGCGCACTTCACGCACACCTGCTTCATGGTCACCCCCTACGAGGGCTACATCGCCGTCGCCGAGAAGCTCGCGGCCCTGACCCCCGGCGACCACGCCAAGCGCACGGTGCTGTTCAACAGCGGCGCCGAGGCCGTCGAGAACGCGGTGAAGATCGCCCGCGTCGCCACCGGCCGCAGCGCCGTGGTGGTCTTCGACCACGCCTACCACGGCCGCACCAACCTGACGATGGCGCTCACCGCGAAGAACCAGCCCTACAAGGAGGGCTTCGGCCCGTTCGCCCCGGACATCCACCGCGTGCCGGCGTCCTACCCGTTCCGGGAAGGCCGCAACTACGACGGCACCGAGGTCACCGGCGAGCAGGCCGCCCACCGCGCGATCTCGCAGATCGACAAGCAGATCGGCGCGCACAACGTCGCCGCGATCGTGCTCGAGCCCATCCAGGGCGAGGGCGGATTCATCGTGCCGGCCAAGGGATTCCTGCCGACCCTCGTCGACTGGGCGAAGGCCAACGGCATCGTCTTCGTCGCCGACGAGGTGCAGACCGGCTTCGCACGCACGGGTGACTGGTTCGCCAGCAACGACGAGAACGTCGTCCCGGACCTGATGACCCTCGCCAAGGGCATCGCCGGCGGCATGCCGCTCGCCGCGGTGACCGGCCGCGCCGAGCTGATCGACGCCGTGCACGGCGGCGGACTCGGCGGCACCTACGGCGGCAACCCCGTCGCGTGTGCCGCGGCGCTCGCCACCCTGGACCGGATCGAGCAGCTGGACCTGCGCGGCCGCGCCCGTCGCATCGAGCAGATCGCGACCGAGCAGTTGCGGGCGCTCGCCGCGGACGTCGACATCGTCGGCGAGGTCCGCGGCCGCGGCGCGATGCTCGCCGTCGAGTTCGTGCAGCCCGGCACCCGCGAGCCGAACCCGGAGGCCACCAAGGCGATCGCCGCGAAGGCGCTCGAACAGGGCGTCATCGTGCTCACCTGCGGCACCTACGGCAACGTCGTCCGCCTGCTGCCGCCGCTGGTGATCTCCGACGAACTGCTCACCGACGGCCTCGACGTCCTCACTGCCGCCGTCCGCGACGTCGCGGGCGTGCGCCCGACCCTGGCAGGAGCCACCCGATGACCCACACCCTTCCCGCGGGGGTCCCGACCCGCCTCTGGCTCGGCGGCAAACTCACCGACTCCGCCACCGGCGCGACATTCCCCGTCGAGGACCCGGCCACCGGCGCGGTCCTCGCCGAGGTCGCCGACGCCTCCGCCGACGACGGACTGCGCGCCCTCGACCTCGCCGTCGCCGCGCAGGCCGAGTGGGCGGCGACCCCGCCGCGCGTGCGGGGCGAGATCCTGCGCACCGCTTTCGAACTCGTCCACGCCCGCGCCGACGACTTCGCTCGCGTCATCACCCTCGAGATGGGCAAGACCGTCGCCGAGGCCCGCGGCGAGGTGAACTACGGCGCGGAGTTCCTGCGCTGGTTCGCCGAGGAGGCCGTGCGCATCGGCGGCCGCACCGCCACCGCCCCCGCCGGCAACGGGCGCATCCTCGTCACCAAGGAACCCGTCGGGCCCGTCCTGGCAATCACCCCGTGGAACTTCCCGCTGGCGATGGCCACCCGCAAGATCGGACCCGCCCTGGCCGCCGGTTGCCCGATCCTGGTCAAGCCGGCCGCCGAGACCCCGCTGACGATGCTGCTGCTCGGGCAGGTCTTCGCCGACGCCGGCCTGCCGGCCGGGGTCCTGTCGATCCTGCCCGCCACCGACGCCGCGGCGCTCACCGGGCCGCTGCTCGCCGACGCGCGGCTGCGCAAGATCACCTTCACCGGCTCCACCGGCGTCGGCAAACTGCTGGTCCGCCAGTCCGCCGACCGGCTGCTGCGCACCTCCATGGAACTCGGCGGCAACGCCCCGTTCCTGGTGTTCGACGACGCCGACGTCGATGCCGCCGTCGACGGCGCGATGGCCGCGAAGATGCGCAACGGCGGCGAGGCCTGCACCGCCGCCAACCGCTTCCACGTCGCCCGCACTGTCGCGGACGAGTTCACCGACAAGCTCACCGCCCGCATCGCGGCGCTGCGCACCGGCCACGGCCTCGACGACGGCACCGACCTCGGCCCGCTCATCACCGCCCGCCAGCGCGCCACGGTCGACACGCTGGTGCGCGACGCCGTCGAACGCGGTGCCCGCGTCCGCACCGGCGGGCAGATCCCCGACGGGCCCGGCACGTTCTACCCGCCGACCGTGCTCGACGAGGTGCCGGCCGACGCGCGGCTGCTGCGCGAGGAGATCTTCGGCCCGGTCGCGGCGATCACCGTCTTCGACACCGAGGACGAGGCCGTCGCCGCCGCCAACGACACCGAATACGGTCTGGCCGCCTACTTCTACACCCGCGACCTGAACCGCGCGATGCGCGTGGCGGGCGCGCTGAAGACCGGCATGGTCGGTGTCAACCGCGGGGTCATCTCCGACGTCGCCGCCCCCTTCGGCGGCGTCAAGGAGTCCGGTTTCGGCCGCGAGGGTGCTGCCGAGGGCATCGAGGAATACCTCGACACCAAGTACATCGCCCTGTAGCGGGACCGCCAGGAAATCGAATACCGGCTCGGTCCGGGAGTGCGGCACGTCGCACCCCCGGACCGAGCCGTATCTTGTTGCAGATCAGCCCTTCCGAAGCCGGTCCAGGCGGGCCTCGAGTCCGGCGATCATGGCGTCGAGGCCGGCGTCGAAACCGGCGTCCGGGGTGTAGTCGCCGCCCGATCCGGCGAACGCGTCGATCGCCGCGGTGAACACCGGGCTGCCGCCGGCGAGGTCGGCGGTGTCGAAGATGTCGGCCGGGGCGTTGGCGTCGAGCGCGGAGCCGAAGATGAACGACTCCAGCGCGACGACGACCGGCACGATCGTCTCGATCGGCCACCCGGCGTCGGCGAAGCCCGCGGCCACCGCCTCGTAGACCGCCAGGGTGCGGGGCGCGCCCGCGACGGGCATCACGGCGATCACCGGGACCAGCGGCGCGTGCCGGGCGAACACGTCCCGGTAGGACAGGGCCCAGCGTCGCGTCGCCGCGGCCCACGGCTCGACGCCGAAGCCGCTCACGTCGACCTTGGTCATGAGATCCTCCTGCACCCACAGCAGGACGTCCTGCTTCGAGCTCACGTGGTTGTACAGGGCGGACGGGGCCACACCGAGGGCGCGGGCGAGCTTGGCGACGGTGAAGGCGTCGTAGCCGCCGTGTTCGATCACGTCGAGCGCGGCGTCGGTGATCACTTGCCGAGACAGCACTTTCGTCGACGGCCGACCGGCGCGCCGGTGCGTCCCCTCTCCCACGCCGCTTCCCTTCGTCTCACGATTCCCGGCCACGAATTGCCGCGAAGGTCTTCTCCTCGCGCCTCGATGAGGTTACAGTGTGATGCGACACATATGAATGTCGTTCATTTTCTCGAAGGGGAATCCCATGCAATCCATCGAGCGTGACGTCGTCGTCGTGGGGGCGGGCCCGTCCGGTCTGACCGCCGCCTACCGCCTGCGGCAGGGGGGGCCGC
>NZ_AJFC01000316.1:0-8183 GCF_000256505.1 Rhodococcus sp. P14
GGGCCTGCGGGTCGCCGTCCTCGAAGCCCGCGACCGCGTCGGCGGCCGCACGTGGACCGACACCATCGACGGAGCGATGCTCGAGATCGGCGGTCAGTGGGTCTCCCCCGACCAGACCGCCCTGATCGCCCTCCTCGACGAACTGGGCCTGCGGACGTTCGCCCGCTACCGCGGGGGCGAGAACATCTACCTCGACGGCGAGGGCCGGCCCGTCCGGTACCGCGGCGAGACGTTCCCCACGTCCGAGCACACCCGCGCCGAGATGGACAAGCTGATCGCGCTGCTCGACGAGCTCGCCGCCGAGATCGGCCCCCACGAGCCGTGGGCACATCCGCGGGCGCGGGAACTCGACACCGTCTCCTTCCACCACTGGCTCCGGGCCAACTCCGACGACGAGGAGGCGTGCGCCAACATCGGGTTGTTCATCGCCGGGGGCATGCTCACCAAGCCGGCCCACGCGTTCTCCGCGCTGCAGGCGATCCTCATGGCGGCCTCCGCGGGTTCGTTCAGCAACCTCGTGGACGAGGACTTCATCCTCGACAAGCGCGTCGTGGGCGGTATGCAGCAGGTGTCGGAGCGGCTGGCCGAAAAGCTGGGCGAGGACGTGTTTCTCGGAAATCCGGTGCGGACCCTGCACTGGTCCGAAGGCGAGGAGGCCGGGGCACCGGGGCGCGTGCGCGCGGTGGCCGACGGCGTCACCGTCGATGCCCGGTTCGCCGTGCTGGCCGTGCCGCCGAACCTGTACTCCCGCATCTCCTACGTCCCGCCGCTGCCACGCCGCCAGCACCAGATGCACCAGCACCAGTCCCTCGGGCTCGTCATCAAGGTGCACGCCGTGTACGACACCCCGTTCTGGCGTGAAGAGGGCCTGTCCGGCACGTGCTTCGGCGCCGGGGCACTCGTCCAGGAGATCTACGACAACACCAATTTCGAGGATCCGCGGGGCACCCTGGTGGCCTTCGTGGCGGACGAGAAGGCCGACGCCGTCTTCGAGCTCTCCGCCGCGGAACGCAAGGCCGCGATCCTCTCGTCCATGGCTGGTTATCTCGGCGAGAAGGCGCTGAACCCGGTGGTCTACTACGAATCCGACTGGGGTTCGGAGGAGTGGACCCGCGGGGCCTACGCGGCGAGCTACGATCTCGGCGGACTGCACCGCTACGGCAAGGACCAGCTCACCCCCGTCGGACCGATCCTCTTCTCGTCGTCCGACCTCGCCGCAGAGGGCTACCAGCACGTCGACGGCGCCGTGCGCATGGGCGAGGACACGGCCCGGCGCATCCTCGACGCCCTCGGCTCCCCCGCGACGGCGACCGCAGCGTCCGGCGCCCCGACGCACTGACCGTCCGGACCACGAAAAGACCGAACATACTGTTTTACAACACTTTTCACGCTCGCCCGGCGCCGGTTTCGGCATCAGGCCCGCTCACGACGAGGTGAGCATTCCGGTCCCGGCGACGCCGCCCCTCCGGCGGCGCCGCCCTCCGAACCCTCCGCACCCGATCCGGCCGCCGGATCCCCTGGCCCGGCACCACCGGTGCGGCCCACACTGATCACCAGAGTCCCTGCCCCGGTCGGGCAGGCCTCCGAGAGGAACCCAGTCATGACCGATCTCCGCGAGAACTACATCGACGGCGCCTTCGTGCCCTCGACGGCCACGCAATCCCTGCCGCTGATCGACCCGGTCGACGAATCCCTCGTCGGCTCGATCCCGGTGTCGACCGCCGCCGACGTCGACGCCGCGGTCGCGGCCGCGCAGCGCGCGTTCCGGACCTGGGGCAGGACCACCCCCAAGGAACGCCAGGCGGCGCTGCTGAAGCTGGCCGACGCCCTCGAAGAGCACTGCGACGAACTCGTCGAGGCGGAGTGCCGCAACACCGGCCAGCCGAAGTCCATGATCGCCGACGAGGAGGTCAAGGTCGGCGCGGACCAGCTGCGTTTCTTCGCCGGCGCGGCCCGCATGCTCGAGGGCAAGGCGGCGGGCGAGTACATGGAGGGCCACACCTCCTACGTGCGGCGCGAGCCGATCGGAGTGGTCGGGCAGGTCACGCCCTGGAACTACCCGCTGATGATGGCGCTGTGGAAGATCGGGCCCGCGCTCGCGGCCGGTAACACGATCGTGCTCAAGCCGAGCGATACCACCCCCGACAGCACGCTGGTGCTGGCCCGCCTGACCCGGGGCATCCTGCCCGACGGCGTCTTCAACGTCGTGCTCGGCAACGCCGCCACCGGCACCGCCCTCGTCGAGCATCCCGCCCTCGGTCTGGTGTCGATCACCGGCTCGGTCCGCGCCGGCACCGAGGTGGCGGTCTCCGCGGCCCGGCAGCTCAAGCGCGCGCACCTCGAACTCGGCGGCAAGGCCCCCGTCCTGGTGTTCGACGACGCCGACGTGCTGAAGACCGCCGAAGCCGTCGCGGCGGCCGCCTTCTTCAACGGCGGCCAGGACTGCACGGCCGCCACCCGGGTACTGGTCCACGAGTCGATCCACGACGACCTCGTCGACGCGCTGGCGCGGCAGGCCGAGCAGCTGCGTCCGGGCCGGCCCGACGACCCGGACGCGTTCTACGGCCCGCTCAACAACGCCGTGCACTTCCAGCGCGTCGCCGAGAAGATCGCCGCCCTGCCCGCCTCGGCGACGATCGTCACCGGCGGCAAGCGCGCCGGCGAGAAGGGCTTCTTCTTCGAACCGACGATCGTCACCGGCGTGGACCAGCACGACCCCATCGTGCAGGACGAGACCTTCGGCCCGGTCCTGACGGTGCAGTCCTTCGCCACCGAGGGCGAGGCCGTCGCGCTGGCCAACGACGTCCGCTACGGGCTCGCCGCGAGTGTGTGGACCCGCGATCACGGGCGCACCCAGCGGCTGTCCGCCTCGCTCGACTTCGGCGCGGTGTGGATCAACTGCCACATCCCGCTCGTCGCGGAGATGCCGCACGGCGGGTTCAAGCAGTCCGGCTACGGCAAGGACCTCTCCGCCTACAGCGTCGAGGACTACACCCGTATCAAGCACGTCATGAGCACCCACGACTGACCCTCCGCGGCCCCACCGCGCCGTTGCCGGAAGCCGGCCGTACCCCTACCGCCGGCTTCCCCTACCGGATCGGAATCCCATGAGACTGGTTGTCGGATACCTCGCCACCCCCAGCGGCGCGGACGGGCTGGCGCTCGGCGTCCAGCTGGCCCGCAGTCTGGGCGCCGAACTCGACATCTGTATGGTCCTGCCCCCGGATCGCCCGGTGCCCTCCCGAGTGCCCGCCGAACCCGGGTACGAGGACGTCCTCGCCGGCACGGGCGAAGCATGGCTCGCCCAGGCGGCGGCCACGGTGCCCGACGACGTCCGGGCACACACGCACCTGAGCTTCCACGATTCCTTCGCGCAGGGCCTGCTCGACGAGGTGGCCCGGCTCGGCGCGCGCGCCGTCGTTCTCGGGGCCGCGGGCGACGGGCTCCTCGGCCGGCACTCCATCGGCACGGTGTCGTCCGAGCTGCTGCATTCGGCGCCCGTGCCGCTGGCCCTGGCACCGCGTGGATTCCGGCACTCCGCCGCGCCCCACGTCCGCGAGGTCACGTGCGCACTCGGCACCCGCACCGGAGCGGACGTCCTGCTCAGGACCGCGGTCCGCGCCTGCGAGCGGATGCGCACGCCGCTGCGGCTCGTCTCGCTCGTCGCCCTCGACCCGCAGGGTCTCGGCCGCGACGCGCGCAAGTCGCACGAACTCGCCCTCGAGTCGGCGCGGGCCCACGCCCGCACCCTGCTGGACACCGCCCGCGCCGAACTTCCCGGCGACTACCCGGTCAGGTCGCTCGTCGCGGACGGGGACACCGTCGAATCGGCGGTGGCGAAGCTCGAATGGCACGACGGCGACGTCGTGATGGTCGGCTCGAGCCGGCTCGCCCAACCGCACCGGCTCTTCCTGGGTTCGACGGCAGCGAAGATGCTGCGGGTCGTTCCGGTGCCCATGATCGTCGTTCCCAAGCACGAGTTCGAGAACAGTGAGTAGACCCGTCATGACGAATTCGCTTCCCACTACCGAGATCCGGGAGGTCACCCCGATGACCGCACCCACCGACGGGGTCGTCTCCAAGGGCCTGGCCGCCGGCCGGATCGGCACGTTCGCCGGGGCCGTCCTGGGCGTCTCGTCCGTTGCGCCGGGGTACACGCTGACGGCGAGCATCGGCCTGATCGTCGCGGCCGTGGGGCTGAAGATGCCGGCGATCTTCATCGCCGGGTTCATCCCGATGTTCCTCACAGCGTATGCCTACCGCGAGCTCAACTCCGAATCACCGGACTGCGGAGCGTCGTTCACGTGGTCGACGAAAGCCTTCGGCCCGTACGTCGGGTGGATGTGCGGCTGGGGCATGGTGATCGCGACGATCATCGTGCTGTCCAACCTGGCCGCGATCGCCGTCCAATTCTTCTACCTGTTCCTGGCGCGGATCACCGGAGACGCCGCGCTCGCGGATCTACCCGGGAACAAGCTCGTCAACGTCGGCACGACCCTGGTGTTCGTCGCGATCGCGACGTGGATCGCGAGCCGTGGCATCACCACCAGCGAACGCGTCCAGTACGCGCTCGTCGGCTTCCAGATGGTGCTTCTGCTCGCGTTCGCGGTCGCGGCGCTCGTGCACGTCGGCGCGGGCGACGCGCCCGCCGGACTCTCGTTCGACGCGGCGTGGTTCGACCCGTTCCACGGGCTCGCGCTCGGCGCCTTCGTGATCGGCGTGACCGGGTCGATCTTCGCGTTCTGGGGATGGGACACGTGCCTGACCCTCGGGGAGGAGTCCCGGGACCCGAAGAAGACTCCGGGGCGGGCCGGGTTGCTGTGCGTGGCAACGATCCTGCTGACCTACCTGCTCGTGTCGGTCGCGGCGATGATGTACGCGGGAGTCGGCACGACGGGTCTCGGGCTGGGCAATCCCGACAACTCCGAGAACATCTTCGGCGCCCTCGCCGATCCCGTCCTGGGCCAGTGGGGCGGCCTGCTGCTCTTCCTCGCCATCTTCGTCTCGTCGGTGGCAAGCCTGCAGACCACCTTCCTGCCCGCGGCGCGGACGATGCTCGCCATGGGCGCCTACGGCGCGTTCCCACGCCGGCTGGCCGCGGTGCACCCCCGCTTTCTGGTGCCCTCGTACGCGACGGTCGTCGCCGGGGTCGTCACCGCCGTGTTCTACGCCGGCGTGACGTTCCTGTCCGAACGGACCCTGCTCGACACCATTGCGGCGCTGGGAATCATGATCTGCTGGTACTACGGGATCACCGCGTTCGCGTGCGTGTGGTACTTCCGCGGACGGCTGTTCACCAGCGCCCGCAACGCCGTGTTCCGCTTCGCCTTCCCCCTGTCGGGCGGGATCATGCTCGCCGCCGTCTTCGCGATCTCCGTGGGCGAGAGCATGAATCCCGACAACGGCAGCGGTGCCGAGATCGGCGGCGTCGGGCTGGTGTTCTTCCTCGGCTTCGGGATCCTGCTGCTCGGCGCGGTCCTGATGCTGGTGATGCGGGTCCGCAACCCGCAGTTCTTCCGTGGGGAGACCCTCACGCGCAGTACCGCCGCGCTCACCGGTGAGACGGACGTGCTCTCTACCGACCGCGGTTGACCTCGGGCCGCACCGATCCCCGCCGGCCGGGCGCTCAGCGCCCGGCCGGCGTCTGTGCGATCAGGCCGGCGACCAGTACGCGCAGGCCGAATTCGAAGGCGGCATCGGCCCGTTGCGGATTCGGGCCGGCGGTCTGCAGCGCGGCGCGCATCGCGTCCCCGGTTTCGGGGACGTTCGCCCACACCACCTCGGGTGCGGCGAGATCGAGCGCCGAGCCGAGAACGAAGCTGTCCACCGTCGTGACGGCATGCAGCACCTGCGCCGGCGTGAACCCGGCATCGGTGAAAGCTTGTGCCAGAGCGTTGTACATCCCGAACGCGACCGGTGACTGCACGGTCTGCGCGGTGAACAGCGGGATCAGCCGCGGATGCGCGGCGTAGGCGCGACGGTACTCGCGGGCGAGGGCGGCGACGGTCTCCGACCAGGCGCCGGCCGGGTCGCCCACGACGATGGTGGACATGATGCGTGCCCGCATGGCCTCGACGATCTCGGCGCGCCCGGACACGTGGTTGTACAGCGACGACGGCCGCACCTTCAGCCGCTCCGCCAGTCCGGGCATGGTGAAGTCGCCGGCGGTGTCCACCATCCGAATGGCTGCGTCCGTGATGATCTCGGGCGAGAGCAGCCGCTTGGGCGGTCGTGGCATACGAACACTCCTCGAAATCGTCGTGGGCTCTTGCCCTGAACGCGCTCGTCCACCATACTTAACGAATCAAATTCGTTTTATCCCCCGGACCGATTCCCGAGGACTCCATGCTCACCATCACCGCCACCACGCCGCCCGACTCGCTGTGCCGAGTGGAATCCCCCGATCGGCCGCCGCTGCGCGTCGGACTGGTCCAGCACCGCTGGCACGACGACGAACGGGCGTTGCGCGCCGAACTCACCGAGGGCATCGCCACCGCCGCCGGGCTGGGCGCACGTGTCGTGTTCCTGCCTGAACTCACCCTCAGTCGCTACCCGGCCGACACACCCGGCGGCGCCGACGCCGCCCGGACGGCCGAGGACCTGCGGACCGGCCCGACCGTCGCCTTCGCCGCGGCCGCCGCCTCCGCCCACGGCGTGTTCGTGCACGCCTCCCTCTACGAACGCGCCGACGGTCCCGACGGACTCGGCTACAACACCGCCGTCCTCGTCTCCCCGGCCGGCGAACCGGTGGCCCGCACCCGGAAACTGCACATCCCCGTGACCGCCGGATACCACGAGGACACCTACTTCCGGGGCGGACCGGCCGACGACCCGTATCCCGTCCACACCCTCGACGGTCTCGACGGCGCCCGCATCGGCATGCCGACCTGCTGGGACGAGTGGTTCCCGGAGGTGGCGCGCGTGTACTCGCTCGCCGGCGCCGAGATCCTCGTCTACCCGACGGCGATCGGTTCCGAGCCCGACCATCCCGAGTTCGACACCCGTCCGCTGTGGCAGCAGGTGATCGTCGGAAACGGCATCGCGAACGGCACGTTCATGATCGTGCCGAACCGGCACGGCTGCGAGGGAGCCGTCACCTTCTACGGCTCCTCGTTCGTCTCCGACCCGTACGGACGCATCCTGGTGCAGGCACCGCGCGACGAATCCGCCGTGCTGGTGGTCGATCTCGACCTCGCGCAGCGCCGGGACTGGTTGTCGCTGTTCCCGTTCCTGACCACCCGCCGCCCGGACACCTACGGCTCGCTGACCGCGCCGGTGGACGCGCACGCACCCTTCGGAGCCGCGCGATGAGCTGGCGCATGCCCGCGGAGAGCGAACCGCACGAGCGCACGTGGATGGCCTTCCCCACCGAGGGATACTCGCTGGGCGACACCGCGGAGGAGCACCACGAGGCCCGCGCCACGTGGGCGGCGGTCGCGCATGCCGTCGCCGAGTTCGAACCCGTCACCGTGGTGGCCGATCCCGGCCAGGTCGACGCGGCCCGCCGGTACCTGTCCCGCGATGTCGAACTCATCGAGGCTCCGCTCAACGACGCCTGGATGCGCGACATCGGGCCGACCTTCGTCCTCCACGACGACGGGCGCCGCGGCGGGGTCGACTGGGTGTTCAACGGCTGGGGCGCCCAGGACTGGGCCCGATGGGACCACGACGCCCGGATCGCGTCGTTCGTGCTCGAGCGCGCCGGCGTCGAGCGTGTCGCGTCGACGCTCGTCAACGAGGGCGGCGGCATCCAGGTCGACGGACTCGGCACCGTCCTGCTCACCGAGACCGTTCAGCTCGATCCCGGCCGCAACCCGGACCTGGGCAAGGCCGCGGTCGAGGCGGAACTGCGGCGCACCATCGGTGCGACCTGCGCCGTCTGGCTGCCGCGCGGGCTGACGCGGGACCAGGAACGCTACGGCACGCGCGGGCACGTCGACATCGTCGCCGCGATCGCGTCTCCGGGTGTGGTCCTCGTCCACGACCAGCGCGACCGGGACCACCCGGACTTCGATGTCACCGCCCTGATCGTCGACCGGCTGCAGCACAGCACCGATGTCCGCGGCGAGCCGTGGCGCATCGTCCGGGTGCCGGCCCCGGCGACGGTGCGCGACGACGGGGGCTGGGTGGACTACAGCTACATCAACCACTACGTCGTCAACGGCGGGGGGGGCGCCCGCCCC
>NZ_AJFC01000317.1:0-13856 GCF_000256505.1 Rhodococcus sp. P14
TCCTGGCGGCCGCCTATCCCGGCCGGCGCGTCGTGGGAGTGGACGCACGGCCGCTCTTCCGCCGCGGGGGCGGCATCCACTGCATCACCCAGCATCAACCGCGGTGACGGGTCCTGCGGTGCCGCCGCGGGACCGCCGCGGCGGCACCGCGCAGGAACGATGCGGCGGCACCGCGCAGGAACGATGCGGCGGTGATGCGCAGGACCGATGCGTCGGCACGTCCGGCATCGACCGGTCCGCTGGGGAGCGCCCGGAACGGATTCCCGAGCCGCGTCGGTGGTCGCTACCGTGCGGCCGTGCGGGACGCGGTGAAGGGCGTCGGACCCGTGATCGCCACGTTCCCCGGGCGCTCATCGGGGACGAGCACACAGTGGGTACGGCCGTAGACGGTGTACATGCACTTGTTGTTGTGGTTGCACCGTCCGGTCACCGCGTGGTCCGCGCGGATGCGCTCGATCAGATCCGGCTCCCGCAGCAGCGCGCGCCCCATGGCGACGAAGTCGAACCCCTCCCGCATTCCGGTGGTGATGTGGTCGTAGTTGTTGATCCCACCCAAGAGGATCAGCGCGGTGTGCTCCATGACGGGAACGAACTGGCGAGCGGACTCGAGCATGTACAGATCCTCGTAGGGATACGAACCCAGCGCCCGTTTGCCGAACAGGCGCACACCCGTCCTGAAGGGTTCCTTCATGACCGACGCGAACTCGTCGACCGGCACGTCGCCGCGGAACAGGTACATCTGCTTGAAGAAGGACGACCCCTGCGTGAGCTCGAGCGCATCGAGGTTGCGGTCCTGGTCGAGCAATTGCGCTGTGCGAAGGGACTCGGTGAGCCAGATGCTGCCGCGGATCCCGTCGTCCATGCTCATCTTCGCGGTGACAGCCACTCGCGTGCCGACCACTTCCCGCACCCGCCGGGCGATCTCACGGACGAAGCGGGAGCGATTGTCGATGCTGCCCCCGTACTCGTCCTTCCTGCGGTTCAGAAGCGGACTGAGAAACGAGCTCGGCAGATACAGATGGCCGAAGTGCAGTTCGATTGCATCGAACCCGGCCTCGACCGCGACGGCGGACGCCTCACCGAATTGATCGACGACCTTCTGGATCTCGGCACGATCGATTTCGCGGCAGTACTCGAAAGACGACGGGTTGATCACCCGGCTCGGTGCCATCGCGGTGACACCTGTGATCTTCTTCGAGGCCACGACACCGGCGTGGCCGAGTTGAGCGGAGATTGCGCCGCCGGCCTCGTGGACGGCATCCGTCAGCTTCCGCAGCCCGGGAAGCGCCTTCCGGTTCATCAGTATCTGGCCGGGCGCGCTGGCGCCCTCGGGAGCCACACAGCAGTACGCGACCGTCGTCATGCCCACCCCACCGCGGACGAAGCCGAGGTGGAAGTCGATCAGGTCGTCGGTCACCAGCCCTTCGGGTGAACGCCCCTCCGACGTCGCGGCCTTGATGATGCGGTTGCGAAGCCGGACAGGGCCCAACATCGTGGGGGCGAACGGATCCCGGGGCGCAGTGGCCGACCCGGTCGAGGTTTCCGAAACGGTCATGACGAGCAGCCCTCCCGACTGATGGAATGTGACCCCACTTACATTCCGCAGGCATCCGTGGCCGTGTCAACGAGCGTCCCTCTCAGCGGACACCCTCGCGAGCTCGATGCTCGTCCGGGACGGCCGCCCCCGGCGACGGTGCGTGACGAGGAGGGCCACCCTTCCGCCGCCGGGGCGGCGTCCACTGCATCCCAGTGTCGACGTGTCCGGTGTCGGCGAAGACGGCCCCCGGGACCCGCCCCCGCCTCTACTGTGTCTTCGGGACGGCCGGCGGCGCGTGCGGGAGGTTTCCAGTGACGGAGGAACGACCCGACACCGGGACGGCAGATCGGATCGTCGGTTCGATCGTCGACTCGACCGGCATCTGCCGTGCGAAAGCATTTCCCGCGCACATGCTTCCGTGGTTCGTCGAGGTCGGCGCCGGGGCGTCGCCGAGCTGGGCGGTGTCTGCGTCGACGACCACCTGGCGTTCACACCGTCGCTGTCGGTGACGGGTGATCTGCGGCTCCGGATCGACCGCGACCGGCTCCGGTCCGTCGGCGACGGGATCCAGTGGGCTCCTGCCGATCTGTACGACCAGGACGGGACCCGGTCGTCGCTGTGCACCCGCGGGGTGCTCGAGCGCGTCGTGGACGCTCTCGCCGGGATCGGGGTGCAGGCCCGGATCGGGCACGAGGTGGAGTTCACGCTCGTCGGCGGGCACGGCGAGTGGGCCGCATACGGACTCGGCGCCGTCCTCGGGCAGGACGAGTTCGTCGCCGACCTGCTGCGTGCCGCCGCAGGCGCCGGACTGGGGATCGAACAGATCCACGCCGAGGCCGGTGCGCAGCAGTTCGAACTGTCCCTGTCGCCCGCCGACCCGGTCGGCTCGGCCGACGACCTCGTTCTCGCGCGCATCCTGATCGGTCGCACCGCGCGCGTCCACGGGATGCGCGCGTCGTTCTCCCCTGTGCCCGTCGCCGGTGGGTCGGGCAACGGCGCGCACGTCCACGTATCCTTCACCCGGGACAGGCGGCCGCTGCTGTCCGGCGGCGACGGCCCGCACGGGATGACGGACGCGGGCGGCAGCGTCGTCGCCGGCATCCTGCGCGCTCTCCCCGACTTCGGTGCCGTCCTCACCGGGTCCGTGCTCTCACATCTGCGCCTGCGGCCGGGCATGTGGGCGGGCGCCTGGTGCTGCTGGGGACTCGAGAACCGCGAGGCCGCGGTGCGGCTGTGCGCCTTCACCCCCGGCAATCCGCACGGCGCGCATCTCGAGGTCAAGCCGGTGGATCCGTCGGCCAACCCGTACCTCGCCTGCGCGGCGATTCTCGGGGCCGCGCACGCCGGGCTCGCCGATGCGCTGCCGGTGCCGGTGGAGGTCCCGGTCGATCCGGCCCGGCTCACCGATGCCGAACGCGCCGCGCTCGGCGTCGACCTGCTGCCCACGAGCCCCGACGACCTGCTCGCGGCCCTCGCCTCGTCGCGGCTCGCCGGGGCCCTGTTCGGGCCGTCGCTGCTCGAGGCGCTGCTGGCGGTGAAGAGCTACGAGTTCGGCGAGTACCGCGCGCGGCCGCCAGCCGAGCTCGCGGAGCGGTTCCGCTTCGCATGGACCCCCTGAGTGCGTGGCGAATTTCACCGTAACGAGCGTGCGGGGACCGCCGATCTACGGCCGTCGGTAACTGTGGAGAACGGACGACCATGCACAACCTCGACTCGGTGGACCCCCTCGCGGCCACCCAGCCCATCGCCAAGCTGCTCGCCCCGAGCGAGCCGGCCGCGGCACCCGCGTCGCATCCTGCCGCCCCGGCCCCGATCTCCGGTGCCGAGGGCCGGCGCGTCAAACGGCTCACCTACGGTGACGAGCCCCGCGGGCGCTCGTGGCGGCCGGATCTGTGGACGGTCGTCGGTGTGCTGGCCGTGCTGCTGGCGGTCGCGTTCGTCGTCGTCGCGGTGCTCGTCTCGGGGAACCGGTCGCAACCGTCGTACCGGCCCGGTTACGCACCGTCGGGCATGGGCCTTGCGTTCGTGCCCGTCGCAGCCGTCGCGTGAGGACCCGCGACCTGCCCTCCTCCCGCTGAGCGGGATCGCCGGAGTGTCGACGCCCTCCCGGGGCAGCAGCATCGACCTGCTGACCGAGTAGGAGGAGTGAATCGATGAGTGAATTCGAAGGCCGGGTCGCGCTGATCACGGGCGGGGCACGCGGACAGGGACGCAGCCACGCGGTGGCACTGGCCGAGCGCGGCGCCGACATCGTGCTGTGCGACCGGTGTGCCGACAGCCCGGTGGTGCCGTACCCGCTGGCCACCGAGACCGACCTGGAGGAGACCGCGGAGGCGGTGCGCGCCACCGGGCGCCGGTGCCTCACCGCGAAGCTGGACACCGCGGACCGCCCGGCGATGGACGAACTCGTCGCGCAGGCGCACGCGGAGTTCGGCCGGATCGACATCGCGGTCGCGAACGCCGGAGTGTCGGTCGCCGCCCCGATCCAGTCGATGACCGAGGCACAGTGGGCCGAGGCGATCGGATCGAACCTGACCGGGGTGTTCAACACGGTCGGGTCGGTGGCACCCGGCATGGTGGAGCGCGGGTACGGCCGGATCGTGACGATCTCGTCGATGCTCGGGCGCGCGGGCAGCACCAACATGGCAGCGTACAGCGCGTCGAAGTGGGGCGTGATCGGCCTGACCAAGAGCGCCGCGCTGGATCTGGCTCCGCACGGGATCACGGTGAACGCGATCGCCCCCGGGAACATCTCGACGCCGATGATCCACAACGACTTCCTCTACGGCCTGATGCGCCCGGACCTCGAGCACCCCGGCGCCGACGACGTGGCGCCGGTCTTCCAGAGCCTGCACGCACAGCCGGTGCCGTGGCTCGATCCCGCGGAGATCACCCGCGTGGTGCTGTTCTTCGCCGCCGAGGCGAGCGCCCACATCAGCGGCACCGTGCTGCCGGTCGACGCCGGCAACGCGGGCCGGGTAACCGGATAGGCGCCTCCGGTGCCGGTGCGTCCTTTGGGCGGCCAGGGCAGCCCAAAGGACGCACCGGGGGCGTCAGCCCCAGCGGGACTGACCGCCGTCGAGGGGGATGGTCGCGCCGGTGAGGTAGCCGGCGTCCTCGCCGACGAGGAAGACGACGGCCCGGCCGATGTCGGTCTCGGGATCGCCGATGCGACGCAGGGGGATTCCGGCGCGGAACTCCTCGGCCTCCTCGGGGTTGCGTTCCATCCACCGCTCGAGTCCCGGCGACAGGGCGTGGGGGGCGATGGCATTGACGCGGATGCCGTCGACGCCCCACTCGCACGCCGCGGCACGGGTCAGCGACCGCATGCCCTCCTTGATCGATCCGTAGACGCCGTAGTTGCTCGCGTCCCACCGGACCGCCGCCGAGGTGACGAGGTTGACGATTGATCCGCCCCCGCGTTCCTTCATCACCGGGTAGCAGGCCCGCATCAGCCGCAGCGTCGCGAGCGGTCCGGTGGCGAAGGACCGCTCGAACTCGTCGTCGGTGAACGACAGCAGCGGTCCGGGCCGGCAGTCGTTGGCGTTGTTGACCAGGATGTCCACGCCGCCGAAGTGCTCGACGGTGCGCTGGACCGCCGCGTCGACGTCGTCGGGGTTGCTGACGTCGCAGCGCACGGCGAGTGCCTTGCCGCCGAGCTCCTCGATCGCCTCGGCCGTCGAGATCACCTTGGATTCGGTGCGGCCCGCCGCCGCGATCCGCACGCCCTCCTTGGCGAGGGCGAGGGCGATGCCCCGGCCGATCCCCTGCCCCGCGCCCGTGATGAGCGCGACCTTGCCGTCCAGCTTGCTCATGTGTCCTGCTCCGGTTCTCTCGCCACTTCGGAAGTCCTGGTGCGTCCCAGGCTCCCCGTCCACTATCCTTGACCAAGCACTTGCTTGTCTATGTCGGTTTCCACCGTCGCCCGCGAAAAGCGTCGGACGGCAAGCAGTCTCGAACCGCTCCGAACTCGCAGAAAGGTAGCCACGTGCACCTTCCCAATCCTGCCGACCACACCGGGCGCGCCGTGATCGTCACCGGCGGCACCAAGGGCATCGGCTTCGTCGTCGCCGAGCACTTCCTCGCCGCCGGCGCCGACGTCCTGGTCTGCGCCCGCAACGAACCCGAGACGCTGCCCGCGGTCGACGGCCGCAGCGCCGCGTTCCGGGCCGTCGACGTGCGCAACCCGGCCGACGTGGCCGGCCTCGTCGACGACACCGTCGCCCGGTTCGGCCGGCTCGACGTGCTCGTCAACAACGCCGGCGGGTCGCCGGACGCCGACGCCGCCACCGTCTCCCCGCGCTTCGTGGAGAAGATCGTCGCACTGAACCTGCTCGCCCCGTTCTACGCCGCGCAGGCCGCCAACCGGGTGATGCAGGAACAGCCCGAGGGCGGCGCGATCGTCAACATCGGCAGCGTCTCGGCGCACGACCCGCAGCCCGGCACCGCCGCCTACACCGCCGCCAAGGCCGGCCTGCTGGGCCTGACGAAGGCTCTCGCCCTCGAATGGGCCCCGAAGGTGCGCGTCAACCACATCACCACCGGCCTGATCCGCACCGAGGCCGCCGCGTCGGTGTACGGCGACGACGGCGGCGCCGCCGTGACCCGGACCCTGCCGATGGAGCGGATGGCGGTCCCGTCGGACATCGCCCGGGCCTGCCTGTTCCTCGGCAGCGACCTGGCGGCCTACGTCAACGGCGCCGACCTCGCCGTCCACGGCGGCGGCGAGTTCCCGGCCCGGTACATGGCCCTGCACGGGAAGTGACCGCGCGGATCGGTGCCCGGATGCCGGGCACCGATCCCACGTCACGCGAACGACGCCCGCGCCCCCGAGATCACGGCCCGTCCGTCCCCGACCACCTCGAACGCCACGTCGTCGCGTCCACCCCAGGCCCGCAACTCGGCGACGTCGCCGGGGAACACCGGCGCCGCGAAGCGGCCCTGCAGCGCGGTGAGATCCGCCGGATGCGCACCGACGAGCCGCGCCAGCGGCAATGTCGCCGCCGCGAGCGTGCACAGCCCGTGCATGATCGGACGCGGTTGCCCGATCCGCGCGGCCGCCTCCGGGTCGATGTGGATGTGGTGCCGGTCGCCGGTGAGCCGGTAGAGCGCGGCCTGGTTGGCGGCGGTGACCAGAGGCGCGGTCAGCTCCGGCTCGCCCTGCGGGGCCGCCGGCTTCGACGGGCCGCGCTCGCCGCCGAACCCACCCGCGCCGGGCGCGAAGATCGACCAGGTCGCGACGAAGTACTCGCACTCGACCCGGACCTCGAACACGGCCGCGGCGCCCTTGTCCCACACCTCACCCACCGACGCCCGCAGCTCCACCTCGCCGCGGCGCGGCAGCGGAGCCAGCACGGTCAGCTCCTGCGAGCCGTGCAGCGCGGTGCCGGTGTCGAACGCGCCCCGCGAGCCCAGCTCGTCCGGCGCCCACTGGGCGAGGGTCAGCGCGAACGTCGGCAGCACCCGCAGCCGGTCCTCGAGCACCAGGTCCAGGTCGGTGGCCGGCTGGGCGCCGACGGCGAGCGCGTACAGGATCGCGTCGCGCTCGTCGTAACTCACCGTGCGGGTGCCCAGGTCGGCGCCGCGCCACGCACCGGCCTTCTGCTCCACTGCCGTCATGTCGTGTCCTTCCGGTTCAGGCCGCGCCGAGGATCAGGCCGGAGGTGGGAACCGCGGTTCCCGCCGTCACCAGCACGTTCTCGACGCCGTCGGGTTGGTTGGTGGAGGTGCCGCGCAGCAGGCGCACCGCCTCGGCGATGCCGTTGACGCCGTGCAGATACGCCTCGCCGACCTGCCCGCCGTGGGTGTTGGACGGCAACCGGCCGCCGAGCTCGAGATTGCCCTCGCGGATGAAGTCCTTCGCCTCGCCGGGGCGGCAGAAGCCGAGTTCCTCGAGCTGCGGCAGCACCAGCGGGGTGAAGTGGTCGTAGAGGATCGCGGCGTCGATCTCGTCCGGGCTCAGGCCGCTCTGCGCGTAGAGCTGGCGGCCGACCAGACCCATCTCCGGGATGCCGGAGATGTCCGGACGGTAGTAGCTGGTCATCATGTGCTGGTCCTTGCCGGAGCCCTGCGCGGCGCCCTTGACCAGGACCGGTGTGTGCCGCAGGTCCCGGGCCCGCTCGGCGGAGACGACGACGAGCGCCTGCCCGCCGTCGGTTTCCTGGCAGCAGTCGAGCAGGTGCAGCGGCTCGGCGATCCACCGCGAGTTCTGGTGGTCCTCGAGCGTGATGGGCTTGCCGTAGAACCACGCCGCGGGGTTGTTCGCGGCGTGCTTGCGGGCGACGACGGCGACCCGGCCGAAATCCTCGCTCGTGGCACCGTACTGGTGCATGTACCGGCGGGCGAACATCGCGACCCACTGGGCGGGAGTCGCCAGTCCCTGCGGGGTCAGCCACGCGTAGGCCGCGCGGTCGGCGGTCGAATCCATCGGCCGGTCGTGCTGGCCGAGACCGAACCGGACCCCGGAACGTTCGTTGAACGCACGGTAGACCACGACGACCTCGGCGACGCCCGTCGCGACGGCCATCGCGGCCTGCTGCACGGTCGCGCAGGCCGCCCCGCCGCCGTACCCGATGCGGGAGAAGAACTTCAGTTCCCCGAGTCCGCAGTTGCGGGCGACGAGGATCTCGCCGTTGGTCTCCATCGTGTAGGTGGCCAGGCCGTCGACCTCGGACGGGTCGATGCCGGCGTCGGCCAGCGCCGCGACGATCGCCTCGCACGCGAGCTGCAGCTCGGAGCGGCCGGACTTCTTGGAGAACTCGGTGGCGCCGATGCCGACGATCGCGGCGGCACCGGAGAGCGGGGTGGTCATCGGGTTCCTCCCGGCCGGTCGGTGAAGGCGATCGTGACGGTGCCGGCGGCGTGGTCGCCGAGGCTGTTGGCGCCGCGGACGCGGACCTCGACGAGCCCGTCGGACTTGCCGACCACCTCACCGGTCATCGTCATGGTGTCGCCGGGGTAGTTCGGTGCGCCCAGGCGGATCTTCACCCGCCGCACCACGGCGCACGGACCGGCCCAGTCCGTGACGAACCGGCCCACCAGGCCGTTGCTGGTGAGGATGTTCATGAACACGTCCTTCGATCCGCGCTCGCGGGCGAGTTCGGGATCGTGGTGGACGTCCTGGAAGTCGCGGGTCGCGAGGGCGGTCGCGACGATCAGGGTGCGGGTGAGCGGGATCGCGAGTTCGGGCAGCACCTCGCCGATCTCGATGTCGTCGTAGCTGCGGTCCGTGGACACGGTGGCGGTCATGCCACCACCTCGACCCCGGCAGCGAGCTGGGCACCGAGCCGCGCCAGATCCGACGCGGACCCGCCGAGGGTGGCGCCGATCTGCTTGCCCCACAACAGGTGCCGATGCACCGGATAGTCGGTGTCGACGCCCATTCCGCCGTGCACGTGCGTCGTGCGGTGTACGACGCGCTGACCGCCGTCGGTGGCCCACCACTTGGCGACGAGCACCGATGTGCCCGGGTCCGCGCCCTCGGTGAGCAGCCACGCCGCCTGCCACAGCGTCACCCGCATGGCCTCGAGGTCGATGTAGCAGTCGGCGAGCTGATGGCCCACCGCCTGGAACGTCGCGAGCGGACGCCCGAACTGCATGCGCCCGTTGAGGTAGGTGACGGCCTGCTCGACCGCCCCGGCACCGACACCGAGCTGCAGGGCGGCGAGCGCGAGCTCGACGCGGTCGAGCAACCACTGCACCGCGGTGCCGTCGGCGGGGCCGAGCAGCTCGGCGGGCGCCGCGTCGAACGTGACGTTGCCGCAGATCTCCCACGTGGTGGACTGCGTCTGCTCCACTGCGACACCGTCACCGGCGAGGTCGACGACGAACAGCGCGGCACCGGCCGGCGTCGTCGCCGACACGATCGCGCGCTCCGCGACGTGGGTGACCGGGACGGCGGCCTTGGCGCCGGTCAGGTGCCACCCGCCGCCGGTCTCGGTCGCGGTGGTCGCCGGAGCGCCGTCGACGTACGGGCCGAACTCCTCGAGCCCGATCGTCAGGAACCGGCTGCCGTCGGCGACGCCGGGAACCAGCGCGGTGCGCTGCGCGTCGGTGCCGAACTCGACCACCGCCAGGGCGGCGAGCACGGACTGCCAGATCGGGACGGGCGCCACGTGCCGGCCCTGCTGCTCGAGCAGCACGTACAGCTCCGACAATCCGAGACCGCCGCCGCCGAGCTCCTCGGGCAGGGCGACGCCGAGCAGACCGGTGGTGGCGAGTTCGCGCCACAGCTCCCGGTCGACGCGCTCGTCGCCGAGCTCGACCTGCTTGACCCGGTCGATGCCGGCCTTGCCGGTGAAGACCTCGTGGGCGAGGCCGCGAATCGCTTCCTGCTCTTCGCTGAAGTTGAAATCCATCTACGAGTCCTCCCGTGCGGCCGGCCGGAACGCGGGCAGCGTCAAATCCGGGTCGGCGTCGATCCAGTCCAGTTCCACCGGCATGCCGATCTCCACCGCGTCCGGCGCGACACCGGTCATGTTCGCGATCAGGCGGGTGCCCTCCTCGAGTTCGATCGTCGCCACGACGAGCGGGTACTCGAAGCCGGGAATCTGCGGGTGGTGGTTGACCACGAAGCTGTAGACGGTGCCGCGGCCCGACGCGTCGACGGTGTCCCAGTCGAGCGAGCGGCACTGCCCGCACATCGGTCCCGTCGGGTGCCGCAGGGTGCCGCACGACGTGCAGCGCTGGATCACCAGCCGGTGCTCCTTCGCCGCCTCGAACCAGAAGGCGTTGTCGGCGTTGAGCGCCGGGCGCGGACGCAGCCCCTTCGGCTTCGCCTGCGCCGCATCGTCAGGCTGCGCCGTGTCCTTCGGCTGCGCCGTGTCCTTCGGCCGGAAACGGAGGGTGCGCCACCGCTGGGTGGCGACGACCTCGCCGGCGCCGTTGCGGTACGTCTTGAGCGTGGTCACGAAGTGCCCGGCACCGAGCCCGGTCCTCTTCTCCTCCGAGATCGACTCGATCACCTCGGTGAGCGAGACCCGGTCGCCGGGGCGCAGCTCGGTGAAGAACTCGAAGTCCGAGTCGGTGGCGACGACGGAGGTGAACCCGGCGGCGTCCAGGGTGGCGATCAGGTCGGTCCACACCTGCGACGGGTCGTTGTTCGCCATCTTGTCGGTGAAGGTGCGCATCGTCCACACCTGCGTCATGAGCGCGGGGGCGACGGCACCGTCACGGCCGGTGGCGCGGGCGGCCTCGTCGTCGAGGTAGATCGGGCAGGTGTCGCCCATCGTCTCGACCCAGTGCCGGATCATCGGGGTGTTGACCTCGTCCGGCCCCCACGTGGTGGGGGTCAGGGTCTGCCCCTCGAACGCCCGCAGCGTGGTCAGCAGTTCGCTCACTTGACCCTCTTCTCCCGCACGAGGCCCAGGCCCATGGTGCCGACCATGTCGCGCAGGACCTCGTTGACGCCGCCGCCGAACGTGTTGACCATGCCCTGCCGGGAGATCTGCTCGATCTGACCGGCCAGCACCGCGCCCGGCGATTCGGGACGGATGCGACCGGCCGCGCCGAGGATGCCCAGCAGCGTCCGGTACACGTCGACGTGGGTCTCGGTGCCGTACACCTTGGTGGCACCGGCGTCCGCGCCCGAGAGGGTGTCGGCCGCGACGGCGGCGGTCATCTTCCAGTTCAGCAGCCGCATCGCCTCGAGCTTCGCGTGGGTGCGGGCGAATTCCTGCTGCACCCAGGGAATCTCGATGGCGCCGTTCTCCTTCGCCCAGTCCAGCACCTGATGCCACAGCCCGTAGGTGCGGCCGCCGATCGCGGCCAGGCCGATGCGCTCGTGGTTGAGCTGGGCGGTGATCAGCGGCCAGCCGCCGTTGATCTCCCCGACCACGTCCCGGTCGGGGACGCGGATGCCGCTGTAGTAGGTGGCGGTGACCGACAGGCCGCCGACGGTGTGGATCGGCGACCACGAGAACCCGGGCGCCTCGGTCGGCACCATGAGGATCGAGATCCCGCGGTGCTTGGGGGCGTCGGCGTCGGTGCGGCACGCCAGCCACACGTAGTCGGCGGTGTTGGCGCCCGAGGTGAAGATCTTGTTGCCGTCGACCACCCACTCGTCGCCGTCGCGCACCGCGCGGGTCTTCAGCGACGCCAGGTCGGTGCCGGCCTCCGGCTCGGTGTAGCCGATGGCGAAGACGATGTCGCCGGAAAGGATGCCGGGCAGGAAGCGGTCCTTCTGCTCCTGCGTGCCGTACTTCATCAGGGTCGGGCCGACCGTGTTGACGGTGACGAACGGGAACGGCAGGCCCGCGCGCTGCACTTCGTCGAAGAAGACGAACTGCTCCTCGATGGACCGGCCCTGCCCGCCGTACTCCGTGGGCCAGCCGATCCCCAGCCAGCCGTCCTTGCCGAGCAGCGTGACGACCTCGCGGAAGTGCTCGCCCCCCACTCCCTGCTCACCGGCGCGGCGACGCTTGTCCTCCGGCAGCAGCGACGCGAAGTAGGCGCGCAGCTCCCTCCTGAGCGCGACCTGCTCCGGGGATTCCTTCAGATCCATCGCGAATTCTCCTAGCGACCGAATGTCGTTGTGACCTCGGACGCTAGTCAGCGGGGCCGCCGAGCGGGCGGACCGTCTCGGACAGCGGGAACCGCCCGGTCAGACCCGGCCGAGGCGTTCGGCACAGGCGGCCATCTCGTCGACGACCCGGTTCAGCGTCCCGGCCTTCGGCGACGCCGACAGCACCATCCGCGTCGCCCCGAGGGCGCGGGCCCGGTCGATGCGGGCCTCGTCGAGCCGCGGCAGCGTCGCCCCGAGCACCAGTTCCACGGCGCCGGGATCGCGGCCGGCCGACTCGGCGGCGCGGCGCATCTGCCCGATCGCCCGATCGAGATCCTCCCCGGCCAGGCCGAGCGGCTGGGAACCGGCGCCCAGGCGACCGGCCCGGCGGGCCGCGGCGGCGCTGTGCCCGCCGATGTACAGCGGCACCCCGCTCTCGCGGTGCGGCTTCGGCCAGCTGTGGGCGCCGCGGAAGGAGTAGAACTCGCCGTCGAAGTCCGCTCCCGCCGGGTCGGTGCCGGCCCACAGGGTGCGCATCACGGCGATCGCCTCGTCGGCGATCTTTCCGCGCCGGTCGAAGTCGCCGCCGCACGCCTCGATCTCCTCCCGCATCCAGCCCAGCCCCAGGCAGATCCGGACGCGGCCGCGGGAGAGCCGGTCGAGGGTGGCCAGACGCTTGGCCAGCACCACCGGATGGTGGTTGGGCAGCACCAGCACGCCCGTGGCGAGACCGAGGTCGGTGGTGGCACCGGCGACGAACGACAGCAGCTCGAGCGGGTCGGGCAGGTCGCAGTCGTCGGGCAGGTGGGACTTGCCGGTCGGCGAGTACGGATACGCGCTGCCGGTGTTCGCGATCACCACGGAGTGCTCGACGGCGGAGATCTCGTCGAACCCCAGTTTCTCCGCGGCACGCGCGAATTCGAGGATCCACTCGGGGTCCCCGCTGTGTCCCAGCTCGATCGGCACCACCACACCCAGCTTCACGTACGTCCGTCCTCTCGTGCCGCCGCTCCCCGAGCGGTCGTCTCCTCGATCAGTTTCGGCGCCCACACCACCTTGCCGAGCAGCCGGTCCGCCTCGGGCGCGGTCGCCAGCCACACCGCGGCGGCGGCGGGCACCGTCGCCGGCACGGCCTCGAATCCGGCGTCCTCGACGGCGCGCGTGCCGCCCCGGGCCCGGCCGGCCTCGGTGACGACGAACCCGGGGCTGAGGTTGAACGCCCGGATCCCGCGGCCCCGGTACTCGGCGTTGATCATCCCGGCGATCCGGGCGAACGCGGCCTTCGACGCGGCGTACGACAGGCCCCAACCGCCCTCCCCGGGTGGGGCGGGCGGGTCGATCGCCGCCGACCCGGACACCAGATCGATCACCACACCGCTGCCGCGGTCGAGCATCGCCGGCAGCACCGTCTGCATCAACGCCACCTGGTGCAGGTAGTTGCCGTCGATCATGGCTGCGGCGTCGGCGAGGTCGATGTCGAGCAGCCGGTCCATGTTCCCCGCGGTCTGCGCGTACGCGTTGGCGACCAGCACGTCGACCCGGCCCCACGCGTCCAGGACGCGCCGGCCCGCGCCGCGCACCGATTCGACGTCGAGCAGGTCCATCGGGACGGGCAGCGCCCGCACTCCCAGTGCCTCGATCTCCGCGGTGGTGGTCTCGAGGCTGCCGGGCACGGCGATGGGTTCGTCGCCGTCGCGGCGGCTGCGGGGCGGCACGGCGCCCTGGCCCTCGCGGACCGTGCGGGCGGTGACGGCGACGTCGAAGCCCGCACGGGCGAACGAGAGGGCGGTCTCGCGTCCGATGCCGCGGCTGGGGCCC
>NZ_AJFC01000318.1:0-12826 GCF_000256505.1 Rhodococcus sp. P14
GCGGCGAATTCCTCGTCCAGGGCGGCCTTGTCGGCCTCGCTCATCGCGGTGTACTCCGGCGCGCCGCGTCCCACCCACCGGTACACGAGCTCGGTGGTGTGCCAGCGCTGCGCCTGCAGCTCGCGCTTGAGGACCTTGTTCGAGCCGGTCACCGGCAGGTTCGTCGACACCCGCACGAACCGGGGAATCGCCTTCGACCCGAGATCGGCTTGGCCGGTGAGGAATTCGGCGAGCTCGGCCGGGTCGAAGTCGGTGAGCGAGGCGACCTCGATCGCCGCCATCACCTGATCGCCCGACCGCGGGTCCGGCACCGCGTAGACACCGGTGGTCACGACCTTCGGGTGCCGGCGCAGGACCCGCTCGATCATCAGCGCCGAGGTGTTCTCGCCGTCGACCCGGATCCAGTCGCCCTTGCGGCCCGCGAAGTAGATGAAGCCGGCCTCGTCGACGTAGCCGAGGTCGCCGGTCCAGTACCACCCGTTGCGGATCCGCTCGGCGTCGGCGACGTCGTTCTTGTAGTAGCCCTCGAAGGCGCGGGCGCCCTCCTTGTTGATCATCTCGCCGATCGCCTCGTCCGGGTTGAGCACCCGGCCGTGCTCGTCGAGCACCGCGCGGGCACACTCGGCGAACGTGTCGGGATTCACCACCGCGATCCCGGCGTGCGCGGGCCGGCCGAGCGCGCCCTCCGGCGCCGCCGGATCGAGCCGGACCGAACCGGCGCCCTCGCTCGAGCCGTACCCCTCGAACAGCACCGCGCCGAACCGGCGCACGAACTCGGCCTTGTCCTCCGGCGAGGCCTCGGTGCCGAAGCCCCGCTCGAGCCGGTTGTCGGCGTCGTCGGGCTGTTCGGGGGTGGCCATCAGGTAGGCCAGGGCCTTGCCGACGTAGGTGAAGAACGTCGCGCCGAAGAACTTCACGTCGGGCAGGAACCCGGACGCGGAGAACTTGCGGGTCAGGCACACCGTCGCACCGTTGGCCAGGGCCGGGGCCCACAGCGCCATCAGCGCGTTGCCGTGGAACAGCGGCATGCAGCAGTAGTCCACGTCGTCGCGGTGGTGCCCGTACTTGGCGGTGTTGGCGTACGCGAGCCGCGACAACCGGCCCTGGGAGCACTTGACGGCCTTGGACCGGCCGGTGGTGCCGGAGGTGAACAGCAGCAGGAACAGGCTGTCCTCGTCGACGCCGTCGGCGATCGCCGGTTCCACCCGCTCGAGGCGGGCCGCGTAGCCGGGATCGTCGATCAGCAGGAAGCGGTCCTCGCCGAGGCCCAGGTCGAGGCCGCGCAGCTTCGCCATCCCGGCGGTGTCGGTGACGATGAGCTGGCAGTCCACGTAGCGGACCTCGGCCTCGAGTTCCGCCGCGCCGCGCGTGGGATTGATGCCGACGACCGTCGCGCCCGCCAGCGCGGCCCCGCCGAGCCAGAACAGGAAGTCCGGGACGTTGTCGAGGAGGATCCCGATGTGGAACGGGCCGTCGCCGCGCAGCGACCGCGCGAGAGCGCCACGCGCGGCGCTCTCGCGCACCACGGCGTCCCACGTCCAGTCCTGCTCCCGGGTCCGCAGGCCGAGCCGGTCGTCGCCGACGCGGTCGAGCAGCATCTCGGCGATGGTGGCGCGCTGCACGCCCGCTTCCGTCGCGGCGGTGCCGGGGTTCACGGTGCTCGTCATCGTTGCGGCTCCCTTCACGCCGTCCGGAGCACGCAGTGGGTGCCCCCGTAGATGGCGGTCATGCACTTGTTGCAGTGGTTGCACAGCGACGCGGCGTCCGCGTCCTCCTGCATGCGGTTGACGAGGTCCGGGTCGCGCAGCAGCGCCCGCGCGGCGGCGACGAACTGGAAGCCCTCGGCCATCGCCTCGTCGATGATCGCCCGGTTGGTGATGCCGCCGAGCAGCACCAGCGGCATCTTCAGCTGCGACCGGAACTGCTTGGCGTCCTCGAGCAGGTAGCCGTCGCGGTAGGGGTATTCACGCAGGAAGTGCTTGCCCACCAACTGGATTCCCAGCTTCGTCGGCTGCGGCATCACGGCGGCGAAGTCGCGCAGCGGCGCGTCGCCCTTGAAAAGGTACATCGGGTTGAGCAGCGAGCTGCCGGCGGTCAGCTCAAGGGCGTCGAGCGAGCCGTCGGCCTCGAGCCACTTGGCGACCTGGATCGACTCGTCGAGCCAGAAGCCGCCGGGCACACCGTCGTCCATGTTGAGCTTGGCGAGGATCGCGATCTTGTCGCCGACGGCGTCGCGGACGGCGCGGGCGGCCTCCCGCGCGAAGCGGGCGCGGTTCTCCAGCGACCCGCCGTACTCGTCCTTGCGCTTGTTGATCTTCGGGCTCAGGAACGAGCTGATGAGGTAGTTGTGCCCGAAGTGGATCTCGACGGCGTCGAAGCCGGCCTCGACGGCGCGGCGCGCGGCCTCGGCGTGGCCCTCGGTGATGCGGGCGATGTCCGCCTTGGTGGCGGGCTTGCTGAAGTTCTGGGTCGTCATGCGGAAGGCGCGGCTCGGCCCGAGGGCCGGGGTGCCCAGGTACTTCGCAGCGGCGACCGGACCGGCGTGCCCGATCTGCGCGGAGACCGCGGCGCCCTCGTTGTGGATCGCGTCGGTGAGCTTGCGCATGCCGGGCCGGGTCTCGTCGGTCCACTGCAGCTGACCGGGGGCGGTGCGGCCGTCGGGTGCGACGGCGCAGTAGGCGACCGTCGTCATGCCGACGCCGCCGGCGGCGGGCCGGCGGTGGAACTCGATGAGCTCGTCGGTGACGAGCCCCTTCGGGGTCAGGCCCTCGAACGTGGCCGCCTTGATCACCCGGTTGCGCAGGGTCAGCGGGCCGAGCTTCGCGGGGGCGAAGGGATCGATCCTTGTCGTCGGGGTATCGAGAAATGTGGACATGCGGTTGCTCCTCCGGCAGCGATTCTGCGCCGAACGTAGCCCCGGCTGTCGGGTGGATCACGGTGAGTCCCGCTCAGTGGTAACCACTACCGCACCCACGGCCCGACGTGAGAAATTGCAGTGGCACGCCTCACACGCGGCCGCGGCCAGGGTGAGGTCACAGGTCTATCGCCGCAGGTGACACGGTATTCACGTGACACGAAGGAAAGGTCCCCCGCATGACTGCGTCCGCAGATCCCCGGCTGTACCTCGACGAGGTCGTCTCCCGCCTGACCGGCCCGGGTGGCCGGTTCGAGATCGTCGAGGAAGAGGTGCTCGGCGCCTCGATGCCGGTGATGAAGAACCGCGGCAAGGCCGTGGGCGAGCTGCTCGCCGACTCCCTGCGCTGGGGGGACCGCGACTACCTCGTCACCGCCGACCGCCGGCTCTCCTTCGCCGAGCACGCCGCCGCCGCCTACTCCCTCGCCCGGGCGCTGCGCAGCGACTACGGCGTCGAGAAGGGCGATCGCGTCGCGATCCTGGCCGCGAACACCCCGGAGTGGGTGATCGCGTTCTGGGCGAGCCAGACGCTCGGCGCGATCACCGTCGGGCTCAACGGCTGGTGGGTGCCGCGGGAGATCGAGTACGGCCTCGAGCACAGCCGGCCGAAGGTCCTCGTCGTCGACGCCAAGCGCGCCGAGGCCCTCGCGGATGTCGACACCACCGGGATCACGGTCCTGACGATGGAGGAGGACCTGCCCAGGCTGATCGCGCAGTACCCCGGCGCCGAGCCGCCGCGCGTCGACATCGACGAGGACGACCCGTCGGTCATCCTCTACACCAGCGGCACCAGCGGCCGGCCCAAGGGCGCGCTGCACTCGCACCGCAACCTGCTGGCGGTCGTCGACTACCACCGGTTCAGCGATGCCCTGCTCGCGGCGTTCACCGGCCGGACCTACAGCGACGACGTCCCCAGCGACCTGCGGTACCTGCTCACCTCGCCGCTGTTCCACATCGCGAGCCTGCACAACCTGGTGATCCCGCGGCTGGCGACGGGCAGCGCGGTGATCATGCACCAGGGTTCGTTCGACGTGGACAAGGTGCTGAGCCTGATCGAACGCGAACGCGTCACCAACTGGGGCGCGGTGCCGACGATGGCGTCGCGGCTGCTCGAGCACGACAACCTCGACAAGTACGACCTGTCGTCGCTGACGGCGTTCGCACTCGCGTCGGCACCGTCGTCGATCGCATTCAAGGACCGGCTGCGCGAGAAGGTGCCCTTCGCGCGCGACGCCCTCGTCGACAGCTACGGGCTCACCGAGTGCAGCACCGCCATCGCGGTCGCCAACTCGCAGGACATCGAGGCGTTCCCCGGCACCCTGGGCCGGCCGATCATCACGGTGAGCCTCGAGATCCGCGATCCGTTCGGCGAATGGCTGCCGGACGGGGGCGAAGGCGAGGTGTGCGTGCGCAGCCCGTTCGTCATGCTCGGCTACTGGGAGGACGAGGAGGCCACGGCCGCGGCGATCACCCCGGACCGGTGGCTGCGCACCGGTGACTACGGCGTCATCGAGAACGGCCGGCTGCGCCTGACGGGCCGTCGCTCCGACCTGATCCTGCGCGGCGGCGAGAACGTCTACCCCACCGAGATCGAGCAGACCCTCGACGAGCACCCGGCCGTGCGCGAGTGCGCCGTGATCGGCGTCCCGCACCCCGACCTCGGTCAGGAGGTGGCGGCGGTCGTCGTCCTCGCCGAGGGGGCGAGCGTGACGGAGGAGGAGCTGCGCGAGTACGCGGCCGAGCGTCTGTCGTACTTCAAGGTTCCCACCCGCTGGCGGATCACCTCCGACCTGCTGCCCCGCAACGCGACGGGCAAGACGGTGCGTCGCGAGGTCAGCATCTAGTTGGGCGGGGCGGTGCTTCTTGCGCGCGTTCTCACGCGCGCGAGAAGCACCGCCGGTCGCGGATGCGGCTACTGCGACCGGGACACGAACCCGGGGTCCTCGACCGCCAGACGCTGACGCACCGGCTCGGGCATCGTCGAGCACGAATCCGCGCTGGGCCGGTCGTCGGCGTGGTCGGCGGCCGAATCCTCGATGCCCACCGACGCGACGATGTTCTCCCAGCCGCCCCACCCGGCGAAGCGGGCGGGCAGATCGACGTTGGCGGCACCGTTGATGTGGAACGCGGCGCTCGGATACGGCGCGTCCGGTGGCGTGGCGACGCCCCCGCCGGGCAGGCGCACGACGTCCTCCGGATTGGGCAGCATGCCCGCGAGCTGCATCGCGTGGTACTGGTACATCTCCCAGGGCGCGGTGTCGAAGTAGTACCAGCTGGCCGCGCACACCCCGTACAGGTCGGGACCGAACTGCGCGTAGTTCAGGTACAGCTCCATGATGCGGGCGTCGGGCAGGGTGCTGCTCAACAGGATCGACGGCACCGTCTCGACGGCCTTGCGGATCGCGCTCTGGTCGGGGGTGAAGAACATGTTCTTCGCGAGCTGCTGCGGGATCGTCGAGTACGTCTGCTGCGGCTCACCCGTCAGGTGGGCGCGGGCGCGGTCGGCGTAGTCGCCCCAGTGGAACGCCTGCGCACGAAGACCCATCTGGTCGTCCTCGTGGGCGATCACCGAGGCGACGATGTAGCGGCTGACGTGGTCGAGCGAGACGTACTGGTAGGTGACCGGGCCGTCGTCGATGCGCATGAACCGCGACGACGCCGGCGTCCACACCCGCAGCGACGCGGTGGCCGTCAGCGCGATCAGCACGAGCGCCGCCACCGCTGCCCCGGCCCGCTTCGCCCGCGTCGGCCACGGATTGTGGAGCGGCTGCGCCGGCAGCGGGGGCGGCCCGGGCCGGGCGACGGGCGGCCACGGCGGCTCGGGGCGGCGCAATCCCGCGTACTCGGGTTCGCGACGAGGCTGCGGCTCGGACCGGCGGGGCCACTGCACCGCGGGGCGACGCAGGCGGGACCCCTGCCCCGCGGGACGACGCAGCCGGCGCAGCTTCGGGCCGCGGTCCTGCGGTTCCCGGCGCACCGGCACCTCGGGGGCCGCCGCCCAGGCGCGGAGGCGGGCGGCGACACACCGGGTGCACCGGCCGTCGACCCGCCGCTCGAACGGACCCACGATCCGCCGGCACGCTGCGCACCTGCCCGGCCTCATCGTTGTACACGCCTCCCGCTGGTCACCGACACGACCTCTTCATCTTCGTCGCCGACGGTCACGGGCCGGTCTCGGGGGTCGGGACCGGATGCTCAGTCCACCCGCGGCGCCCACTGGACGCCGTTGATGTGCGCGCCGCCGTCGACGAACAAGGTGTTGCCGGTGAGGTAGCGCGCACCGTCGCTCGCGAGGAACACCGCGACGGGTCCGATGTCGTCGGGCGGGTCACCGATTCGGCCCATCGGGTTGGCCTGCGCCGACGCCGCCGCCATCTGCGGGTCGGTCTCGGCCACCCGCCGGAACGCCTCGCTCTGCGCGCCGGGGCAGATCACGTTGCAGCAGATCTGCTTCGGCGCCCATTCCCGCGCCGCGGTGCGGGTGAGGGTGCGCAGCGCCTCCTTGGCGGCGTTGTACTGCACGGAGTACATGTGCGCGTTGACGCCGTTGAGCGAACACAGGTTGATCACCCGGCCGGTGCCGTGGCGCTCGAGTTCCGGGAGGGCCCGCTGCATCGCCCAGAACGCCGCCATCACGGCCGTGTCGAACCCGGCGCGCAGCTGCTCGTCGGTCATGTTCTCGAACCGGGCGTACCCGGAGCCGCGCCAGGCGTTGTTGACGAGGACGTCGAGGCGGCCGAACCGTTCGACCGCGCCGTCGACCGCGGCGTGGACCTGGGCCTTGTCGGTGACGTCGGTGCGCACGAAGTGGGCGCGCGCACCCCACTCGTCGCGCAGCCACCGGGCGGTGGCATCGCCGGCCTGCTCGTCGATCTCGGCGACGACGACGTCCGCGCCCTCCCGCGCGTACGCCGCGGCGATGCCGCGCCCGATGCCCATGCCGGCGCCGGTGATCAGCGCGACACGACCGTCGAGTGCTCCCATGCGGATTCTCCTATCGGGGACGCGGAACCGTCTTGTCGATGAACAGTCCCTCCACCGAGACGCACAGCTGTCCGTCGGCCGTCGTGATGCTGCCGACGGTGCGGATCTTGCGGCCGTCGACGGAGACGAGCCGGCCGGTGACGACGAGCGGCTCGAACAGCGGCGTGGGCCGGTGGTAGTTCGTCTCGAGCTTCGCCGTCATCCCGGACTTGCCGCCCCAGGCGTTGGCGACGCCGAGCACATGGTCGAGGATGAGCGCGGACACCCCGCCGTGGACGCACCCGGGCGGACCCTGGTACGGCATCGTCAGCGTGACCGTGCCCTGCACCGAGCCGTCCTCGAGGCCCTCGAGGACCAGGGGCGGGGCGATGGCGTTCTCGGGGCCGGTGACCGGGTCGTGCCGGGTGACGCCCTCGCCGTTCCACATGTCGATCAGTCGTTCGGCGACCTCCGGGGCGTGTTCCTCGAGGTGGTCGGCGATGCTGTTCAGTTCCTCCGCGACCCGGTCGAGGTTGGCGTTGCCGCGGTCGGTGCGCAGCATGGCGTCGACGACGCGGCGCGCGGCGGCGGTCGCCCGGTCCACCGGCGCGTCCTGCGGCGCCGAGGTCAGCACCGTGCCGTGGGCGTGGGTGGCGGCGGTGGGATGGGTTCCGACCTTCACGGACGCACCTCCATGACGGCGTGGGTGAGGACGGGGGCGCCGTCGCGCTCCGGGCAGGTCGCCAGCAACGTCAGCCGGTCGCCGTCGCGCCAGACGGCGGTCTCGATGGTCTCGCCCGGGAACAGCGAGCCGGCGAACCGCACCGAGTAGCTCTGCACCCGCGCCGGGTCGCCGTCGAGCAGGCCGTCGACGACGGCCTTGCACACGATCCCGTAGGAGGCCAGACCGTGCAGGATGGGCCGGTCGAAACCGGCGGCCTGCGCGAACGCGGGCTCGGCGTGCAGCGGGTTCATGTCGCCGCTGAGCCGGTACAGCAGGGCCTGCCGCGTGCCGGTGGGCGAGACGAGGACGGTGTCGGCGTCGCGGTCGGGCACCGTGTGCGGCGTCTCCGGGCCGGGTTCGCCGCCGAAGCCGCCCTCGCCGCGGGCCCAGATCTGCATGCCGGTGGTCCACAGCGGCGCACCTTCCGGGGTGGTGGCCGCCTGTTCGAGCACGATGACGGCGGCTTTGCCCTTGTCCCACACGTGCGCCACGCGCGACGAGATGTGCGCCGTCCCGGAGGCGGGGATGGGGGCGTGCAGCTGCAGCGACTGCCCGCCGTGCAGGATGCGGCGCAGGTCGATGTCGATGCCGGGCAGGTTCATGCCGGCCGGTTTCAGCGCGCCGGCCGAGATGCCCTGGCCGGCCACCATCGCGAACGTCGGCAGCACCCGCAGGTCCTTCTCGTACACCCAGCGCAGCTCGGCCGGGTCGAGTCCGTCGCCGCCGGCGCCGAGCCCGAGGTGGTACAGCATGACGTCGCGGTTGGTCCAGACCGCTTCGCGCACAGTGGGTTCGGCGGACAGTGCGGTCTTCGGGTCGATGGGCACGGTCAGTTCTCCTTCTCGTCCGCGGTTCCGGTGAGGGTTCCGGCCCGGTACAGCGTCACCACGCACGCGCCGCCGAGCCCCAGATTGTGTTGCAGGCCCACGCGGGCGCCGTCGACCTGACGGCCGCCGGCTTCGCCGCGCAGCTGCCAGGTGAGTTCGGCGCACTGGGCCAGGCCGGTGGCGCCGAGGGGATGGCCCTTGGAGAGCAGGCCGCCCGACGGGTTGACCACCCACCGGCCGCCGTGGGTGGTGGCACCCGACTCGACGAGCTTGCCGCCCTCGCCGGGGCTGCACAGCCCGAGCCCCTCGTAGGTGATGATCTCGTTGATGGCGAAGCAGTCGTGCAGTTCGATCACGTCGACGTCGTCGACGGTGAGCCCGGACTCGGCGAACACCCGGGCGGCGGCCGCTCCCGTCATCGGGGCGCCGACGACGTCGATCATCGAGCGGCTGTCGAACGATTCGCCGGTGTCGGTGGTCAACGCCTGCGCGACGATCTCGACGGCCCGGTCCTCGAGGCCGTGCTCGCGCACGAAGGCCTCGCTCACCAGGACCGCCGCGCCGGCGCCGTCGGAGGTGGGCGAGCACTGCGAGCGGGTGAGCGGCGCGTGGATCATCTTGTCGCCCAGCACCTGTTCGAGGGTGTACTCGTCGCGGAACTGCGCGTAGGGGTTGTGCACCGAGTGCCGGTGGTTCTTCACCGCCACGGCGGCGATCTGCTCGGCGGTGGTGCCGTAGCGCTCCATGTGCTCGACCGCGGCGTTGCCGAACAGCTGGGCGGTCATCGGGCCGGTGCCCCACTCGTGCAGGTCGGTCATGACGTTCAGGTGGTGGTCGAGCGTGGTGACCTTCGGCAGTTCGCCGGTGCCGGTCAGGGAGGTGCGGGTCATCTTCTCGAACCCGACGGCCAGCGCGACGTCGCCCTGCCCGCCCTGCACCCAGTCCCGCGCCGTCATCAGCGCCGTGGAGCCGGTGGCGCAGTTGTTGTCGACGTTGACGATCGGGATGCCGGTCAGTCCCACCTCGTACAGGGCGCGCTGACCGGCGGTGGACGGCTGGAACACGTAACCGACGGCGGCCCGCTGCACCCGCCCGTAGCCGATGCCGGCGTCGCCGAGGGCCATGTCGACGGCCTCGCGGACCATCTCGGGGTATTCCCGGCCGCTGGTCTCGATCTTCTCGAACTTCGTCATCCCCACGCCGACGACGAACACGCGGCGTCCCTGCCGCGCCGACGTCACGGCGGTGCTCACTTCCCGGGCTCGGGGTCGCGGGGCAGGCCGAGCAGGCGCTCCCCGATGATGTTGAGCTGAACGTTGGTGGTGCCGCCGGCGATCGACATGCACTGGGAGTTGAGGAACATCTGCGTCGCCGACCGGCGGTCCTGCGCGCCGAGCAGGGCACGCGGTCCGGCCCAGTCCATCGCGACCTCCCACACCTGCTGGATGTGCTCGACGCCGAGCAGCTTCGCGACCGAGGACTCGGCACCGGGCTGGGCACCGGCCAGGGAGCGCAGCGTGGTGCGCAACGCCATCAGCCCGCCGGTCTGCGCGTCGCACAGCACCTTCCCGAGGACGGTGGCCTGTTCGTCGTCGAGTCCGCCGGGCAGTTCGGCGGCCAGGTCGAGCAGGGCCTCGCCGCCGGAGCCGAGGGACGAGTCGTGCGAGAGGGAGACGCGTTCGTTGGCGAGGGTGGTGCGGGCGAGCTTCCAGCCGTCGCCGGGCTCGCCGACGAGGCACTCGTCCGGGACGAAGACGTTGTCGATGAAGATCTCGTTGAACAGCGCCTCGCCGGTGATCTCGCGCAGCGGGCGGATGTCGAGACCCTCGCTGCCGCGCATGTCGACGAGGAAGTACGACAAGCCCTTGTGCTTGGGAGCGGAGGCGTCGGTGCGGGCCAGGCAGATGCCCCAGTGGGCGTCGCGGGCCATCGAGGTCCACACCTTCTGCCCCTGCAGGATCCACCCGCCGTCGATCTTGGTGGCCTTCGTGGTCAGCGACGCCAGGTCCGAGCCCGCGCCGGGCTCGGAGAACAGCTGGCACCAGACGATGTCGCCGCGCAGCGACGGCGGCACGAACCGCTCGAGCTGCTCCGGGCTGCCGTGCTCGATCAGGGTCGGCACCACCCAGTTGCCGATGATCATGTCGTGCGGCCTCAGGCTCGCCGCGCGCAGTTCCTCGGCGATCACCAGCTGGGTGACCGCGTCGGCGCCCTTGCCCCACGGCGCGGGCAGATGCGGTGCGGTGTAGCCCTTCTCGGCGAGGTACGTGGTGCGTTCGGCGCCGTCGAGCGTGGCGGCGGGCGCGAGTTCGCCGCGCACCTCGTCCCGGATCCGCTCCGCCTCCGGCGGCAGGTCGATGCCGAGGACGCGGCGGGTGCCGCCGCGGGTGAGGTCGGTGACCCGCCGGCGCCACGACGCGGTGGAACCGAGCAGGATCCGCAGCGACTGGGCGCGGCGCAGGTACAGGTGCGCGTCGTGTTCCCACGTGTAGCCGATGCCACCGAGGATCTGGATGCAGTCCTTGGCCACGGCGAACGCGGCCTCGGGGGCTGTGGCGCCGGCGACGGCGGCCGCGAGGGACGCCTCGTCCGCCTCGGCACCGCCGGGGGTCAGGGCGCGGGCGGCGTCCCACGCGCACACGCGGGCCTGCTCGGCGAGTGCGAGCATGCGTGCGGCGCGGTGCTTGACGCCCTGGAACTGGCCGATCGGGCGGCCGAACTGGCGGCGCACCGCGGCGTACTCGGCGGCGGTGCGCACGCACCAGTCCGCGATGCCCGACGCCTCGGCCGCGAACAGGGCGGCCGCGAGATCGGTGACGCGCTGCGGGTCGATCCGCAGCACGTCGTCGGCGCCGAGCGCCAGACGGTCCACCTCGAACTGCGAATTGCCGCGCACCACGTCGTGACTGGGCAGATCCTCGACGTCGACCCGGTCGCGGTGCAGCAGCACCCAGGCGCGGTTGCCGGCGTCCTCGGCCGCGACGAGCAGCACGTCGGCGGTGTGGCCGCCGAGGACGAATCCGGACCGTCCGGACAGGGTGGTGCCGGCCGAGCCGCGCCCCACCCGCAACGTGCCCGGGTCGAGGGCGACGCCGGCGAGCGTGGCGCCGTCCGCGAGACCGGCGAGTTCGGCGGTGCGGCCGGCCTCGCGCAGCACCGCGGCGGTCAGCACGGTCGGCAGGAACGGGCCGGGCACCATCGACCGGCCCAGTTCCTCGATGACCACCGCGAGTTCGACCAGACCGAAGCCGGCGCCGCCGACCTCCTCGGGCAGGTGCAGCCCGAGCACACCGAGTTCGGCGAGCGAGCCCCAGAACGCGGGACGGGTGTCGGTCTTGGCTTCGACGGCCTGGCGCACCACGTCGGCGGTGACGTGGCGGGCGGCCCAGCCGCGCACCGCGTCGCGCAGGTGGCGGTCCTCGTCTGTCAGTCCAATGGTCATGTCGGCCTCGCGAATTCGATGGTGGTGGTCAGATGCGTTCGATGACGGTGGCGGTGGACAGTGCGCCGCCCGCGCACATGGTGACCAGTGCCGTCGACCGGTCGGACCGCTCGAGCTCGTGCAGGGCGGTGGCGAGGAGCCGGGCACCGGTCGACCCGACGGCGTGGCCGAGGGCGATGGCGCCACCGTTGACGTTGACCTTGGACATGTCGGCGTCGAGCACCTGCGCCCACGACAGGACGACCGACGCGAACGCCTCGTTGATCTCGACGAGATCGATGTCGTCCAGCGTCATCCCGGCCTTGCCGAGCACGTGGCGGGTGGCGTCGATCGGGCCGTCGAGGTGGTAGTACGGGTCGGACCCGACCATGCCCGAGGCGACGATCCGGGCACGGGGCCGCAGGCCCAGTTCCTGGGCGCGCTCGGCGCTGGTGAGCAGGACCGCGGCGGCGCCGTCGCTGATCTGCGACGCGGAGCCCGCGGTGTGGATGCCGCCCTCGACGACCGGCTTCAGCGCGGCCAGGCCTTCGGCGGTGGTCTCACGCAGGCCGCCGTCGCGGGTGACGACGGTGGTTTCACCGGTGGGCACGCCGTCGGCGAGCACGGGCGCCTCGGTGGGGACGATCTCGCGGTCGAACCGGCCCTCGGCCCAGGCGGCGGCGGCGCGGCGCTGCGACTCGAGACCGAAGGCGTCGGTGTCGCCGCGCTTGATGCCGCGCTTGGCGGCGATGCGCTCGGCGGAGGTGAACTGGTCGCCCATGTCGATGGTCCAGTCGTCCGGGTAGGGGCTGCCGGTCTCGGGGGTGAGGGCCTGGCCGAGGAAGACCCGGCTCATGGATTCGACGCCGCAGCCGATGCCGGCGGTGATCTGGCCGGAGGCGATGAGGCCGGCGACGATGTGGACGGCCTGCTGGGAGGAGCCGCACGCGCAGTCGATCGACGTGGCCGCCGGCGTG
>NZ_AJFC01000319.1:0-1501 GCF_000256505.1 Rhodococcus sp. P14
CTGCCGGGTGACGTTGTTGGACTGTTCGCCGGCCTGGGTGACGCAGCCGCCGACGACCTGTCCCACCTGGTCGGGGGCGAGGCCGGTGCGCTCGAGGACGGCGCGCTGGGCAGTGCCGAGCAGGGTGGCCGGGTGCAGACCGGACAGGGCGCCGCGGCGGCGGCCGACGGGGGTACGGGCCGCGTCGACGATGACTACGTCGGTCATGAGCTGGCTCCTCGGAACATGAGTGCTGGGCAGGTGTCGATGGGACGCGCCGGTGCACAGAACCGGAACGCGTTCACTTTTGGAATGTATTCCATTTTCTACGCCACGGCAATGGCCTAATTCGGACCCCATGCAGGTCTACGCCCCGCGGACGGAATGAGAATTCATTTCAGTTACGCAGGCACGCCGAGGTTCGGGACACGGGTGCGCGACCGGGAGGTCAGACGGAGGGTGCCGGGCTCGCGTTCGCCGGGCTCGCGTTCGACAGGCCCGCGAGCAGCAGCTCGCACGCCACCCGCAGGTCGGACTCCGCATCGGGAACCGAGATCCGGCCGTTGAGACTGGACTGGATGATCCCGAACCACGCCTGCTCGAGGACCCGCACCAGCGTCGCGTCCCGTTCGGTGACGTACTCGAGCCCGGCCGCCCGATAGAGCACCTCGCGGAAGCGGTGGTCGATCTTCGCGACGTCGGGAATGGAGGTGGCCTTGGCGGTGCTCGTGGACTGGATCATCGCCGTCGCCAGCAACGGCCGTCGCCGCAGCGCCCGCGTCGCCCGCACGAGCGCCTCGTAGACGGCCTCCTGCGGGGTGGCGTCCGGATTGGTGCGCTGGGCCATCCGCTCGCTCATCTGATCGATCTGATCGACCATGACCGCCACGAACAGGTGCGTCTTGGACGGGAAGTACCGGTACAGGGTGCCGATGGCGACGCCGGCCATCTTCGCGACCTCGTGCATCTGCACCCGTTCGAGTTCCTTCTCGGTCGCCAGGCTCGCAGCGGCGTCGAGGATGCGCCCGAACCGCGCGCGCTGCTCGGCGGACGTCGGCTCCGCGGCGTCCCGCGCTTCGGCAACTCTGGGCACGGGGGTCCTCCTCCGTCGTCTCGTCTCTGCGGCGATGCCGCGCCGCCCAGCATCCCGCGTTCCGCGCCGAGCCGCCGGAGATCTTCCGCTCAGTGGGACGCGCGCGTGCTCGGCGCACGAGAGGGAGGATACAGCGATCCCGGGCACCCCTCGTTCCAGCAGGTGGCGGCTCAGATCAGGTTGTCCTCCACCGGCAGGCCGAATGCGCCCCGTCCGTACATCGCGAGGGCGCGTTCGGGATCGTTGGCGACGTGCACGCTGCCCGCGTGTGCGTCACGCCACGCCCGCTCGACGGGGGTCCCCCGGCCGAGCGAGTTGCCGCCCGAGGTCTTGAACAGCAGATCGATCGCCTCGACGGCACGCTCGGTGCCCCGCACCTGGTCGCGGCGCAGCCGCAGCCGCAGCCGCGTCGGCAGCGGCTGGCCCCCC
>NZ_AJFC01000320.1:0-22194 GCF_000256505.1 Rhodococcus sp. P14
GTACAACTCCCGGATGTTGCGGTCCGTCTGGAGGATCGCCGCGTCGATCTCCGAGGCGGCCCGGGCGACGGCGACCTGCGCGAACTGGTCCTCGGCGAACCGGCCCCCGCCCAGGCTCAACCGCACCCGGTTCCGCATCGCGCCCAGATACTGCTCGTAGCACCCGGCGACCGTTCCGATCACCGGCGCGGCGACGGCGGTGGTGAAGATCGCGGCGAACGGCAGCCGGAACAACGGTCCCGGGTTCACCGCGTGGCCGGGGGCACGCAGCTGCGCCAGGTCGTAGTTGCGCACCGTGCGGTGGTGCGGCACGAACGCCTTGTCGACGGAGATCTCGTTGCTGGCGGTTCCGCGCATGCCCACGACGTCCCACACGTCCAGGATCCGGTAGTCGCTGCGCGGCACCAGGACGGTCATGAAGTCCACCGGCCGGCCCTCGGCACCGACGACGAGTGCCCCGAGCAACGCCCAGGTCGCATGCTCGCACCCGGACGAGAACCGCCAGTTGCCCGACAGCCGGAAACCGCCGTCGACCGGGACGAGTTCGCCGACCGGCGCGTACGACGAGGACAGCAGCGTCGAATCGTCCTGCCCCCACACGTCGTCCTGGGCCTGCGGGTCGAACAGGCCCAGGTGCCAGGAGTGGACCCCGAGGATCGACGTCACCCAGCCCGTCGACCCGCAGGCCCCCGAGATCTCCCGCACCACCTCGTAGAAGCGCACGGGGTCGCATTCGAGACCGCCGTACCGGGCGGGCTGCAGCATCCGGAACACCCCCGCCGCGGCCAGGTCCTGCACGGTCTGGTCCGGCACCCGGCGCGAGTCGTCGACCGTCTGCGCGCGCTCCGCGATGGACGGCAGCAGTTCGCGCACCTTCGTCAGCACGTCGTCGGGCATCGGCGTCACTCCTTCGTGACCGGGGCGGGTACGGGCTCCCCCATCGTGCGGCGCCGTCGCCGCGGCCCGCCGGAACGTGTCCCGGACAGTGGGATCGCCGCACCCCCGGTGACCGGCCTCACCTAGCGTCGATCCCACAGGTCGCAGGCGGCTGCCGTCCCCCGGCCCACCCGCGCACAGCACCGAGGTGCTCCATCCGATACGACATTTCCTCCGAAAGGACGGACGACAGTGAGCTCCAGCAAGTCCGACGACGTCGAAGTTCGCGAGATCGTGGCCGGTGCCGCGCCCACCCGGTTCGCCCGGGGCTGGCACTGCCTGGGCCTGTCCGAGTCCTTCAAGGACGGCAAGCCGCATTCGGTCCACGCCTTCGGCACCAAGCTCGTGGTGTTCGCCGACAGCAGCGGCAACCTGAAGATCCTCGACGCGTACTGCCGGCACATGGGCGGCGACCTCAGCCAGGGCACGATCAAGGGCGACTCGGTGGCCTGCCCCTTCCACGACTGGCGCTGGGGCGGCAACGGCCGGTGCACGTCGATCCCCTACGCGCGGCGCGTTCCGCCGATCGCGAAGACCCGCGCGTGGCACACCCTCGACCAGGACGGAATGCTGTTCGTCTGGCACGATCCCGAGGGCAACCCGCCGCCCGCCGACGTCACCATCCCCCGCATCGAGGGCGCGACGAGCGACGAGTGGACCGACTGGGTCTGGTACACCACCGAGGTCGACACCAACTGCCGCGAGATCATCGACAACATCGTCGACATGGCGCACTTCTTCTACGTGCACTACTCGTTCCCCACGTACTTCAAGAACATCTTCGAGGGCCACGTCGCGACGCAGATCATGCACGGTCAGGCGCGCGAGGACATGCGGCCGCACGCCGACGGCCAGCCGAAGCTCGTCGGCAGCCGCTCCGAGGCGGCGTACTTCGGTCCGTCGTTCATGATCGACGACCTGCAGTACAAGTACGAGGGCTACGACATCGACTCGGTGCTGCTCAACTGCCACTACCCCGTCACCGAGAACAAGTTCGTCCTGATGTACGGGATCATCGTGAAAAAGTCGGACGCCCTCGGCGACTCGGCCGACGAGACGGCCCGCAAGTTCGGTGACTTCATCGCCCGAGGCTTCGAGCAGGACGTCGAGATCTGGAAGAACAAGACGCGCATCGAGAATCCGCTGCTGTGCGACGAGGACGGCCCGGTCTACCAGCTGCGCCGCTGGTACGAGCAGTTCTACGTGGACGCCGCCGACGTCAAGCCGGAGATGACCGAGCGGTTCGAGTTCGAGATGGACACCACCCGCCCCGTGGCGGCGTGGATGAAGGAGGTCGAGGAGAACCTCGCCCGCAAGACGGCAGCCGAGGAGGCGGCGACCACCGATGCAACCCCTGCAGTGCACTGAGTGCGGCGCCCGGGTTCTCGTCGCCAAGAACAGCTGGGAGCACACCTCCGTCCAGTGGAACGAGGAGGCGCGGTCTCGGTGCCTGGAGATGCGTGAGCAGGGTGGGCAGGACTCCCGGCCCGGGGCGCCGCGCCGTGGTTGCGCGAAGCTCGCCGAGACGATCACGTGGGCCGCGACCGAAGGCCGCCTCACCGTCCTCGACGACACCCCGGTCCCGGGGCCGATCATCCAGTAAGTCAGCCGGAAAGGAACTTTCGTGATCGACGTCAAGCAGTACGGCTCGTGGGCCGTCATCGCCGGCGGCTCCGAGGGCGTCGGTGCCGCGTTCGCCGACGAGCTCAGCAAGGCGGGGCTGAACCTGGTGCTCGTCGCCCGCAAGCCCGGCCCGCTCGAGGAGACCGCCGAGAAGGTCCGCGGCAACGGGGTCGAGGTGCGCACCCTCGCGCTCGATCTGCTCGCCGACGACGCGGTCGAGCAGCTCCGGCGGGCGACCGCCGACGTCGAGGTGGGTCTGCTCATCTTCAACGCCGGCGCCAACAGTTACGGTCACGAGTTCGTCTCCGGCGACCTCGACGGCTTCCGTGGCGTGATCACCCTCAACATCGATCGGCAGCTGGAACTTTCGCACCTGTTCGGGTCGAAGATGAAGGAGCGCGGGCGCGGCGGCATCATGCTGCTCGGCTCGCTCGCCGGCTACATGGGGTCCGAGCACCAGAGCATCTACGCGGCGTCCAAGGCGTTCAGTCGCGTGTTCGCCGAGAGCCTGTGGCTCGAACTCGCCCCGCACGGGGTGCACGTCGTCGAACTCGTCCTCGGTGTGACCCGCACCCCGGCGATGATCCGCGCCGGGCTGAACTTCGACATCCCCGGCATGCTCGTCGCCGAGCCGGAGGAGGTGGCCCGGGAGGGCCTCCAACACCTCACCGACGGGCCGGTGTGGGTGGCCGGCGGCAACTACGACGCCGCGGTCAAGCGCAGCGGGTTCCCCCGCGACAAGCTCGTCCGGGGCGCGGCCGAGGCGATGCGCAAGCTGCTGAACAGGAGCTGACCGAACGGATTTCCGGGGCGTCGGTGTGAAAGCACCGACGCGGGGGTACCTTACACACGATCGGGTCGGCCGGACTGCGCACATTCCATGACAGTCGGTCCACCGTCGACTTGCTGCGCAGGACGGCCGGCCCGATCGGTTCTCGTATCCGCACTGCCCACCCGCCGAGCACGGCGGGTGGGCAGTTCGTTTCTGTGCGGGTCGAGCGCCGGCCGGGTCGACGGCCGCGCCGGCGGGACCTGCGAGCTCGGTGCGTCGTCGGTAGGCGCGGACCGCCACTGCGTTCCGAGCAGAGCGCCGACGATCCTGTCCTGCAGGCGCACCGGGGTCATGGCGCAGCCGTAGCCGACGATCACCACGAGCCATGGCAGGTCGCGGCGGGCGCACCGCCGGGCAACAGCACCGACAGGTGCGTCACGAGCAGCGTCTCGACGACGCCGAGCAGCACGGCGGGGACCATGTCGAGCGGGTGCGGCCCAATTCGAGTGCGTGCACCGCGGGGACGAGGAAGAGCACACACGCCGCTCCGGTGCCCCTCACGAGTCCGAGTGGTACCTCGGGCAGGGCGTTTCTTCACGGCGAGGAACGCTTCGCCCCCAGGCAACGCCGCACGCGAAGCCGGGGAGCATCCCGAGCAGGGCGCGTGGTGGTGCCTGCAACGTGAAGAACAGCAGGATGAGCATCGGGCGGTAGAGCGCGAACGGTGTCGAGGCCTGGAACGGAATCATCAAGACGACGATCAGCACCGCGTCGAGTACAGCCGGGATCAGAATTACTTTGGTCTGCAGAGATATTCGATCGCTTCCCTGCGAGTGATGCTGTCACCGCCCGAACCGGGTGGCCGTAACGACGATACGATCCGTGTGCACAGAAGAGCGCGGCCAGGATTCCGAGCGCATCGAACGTGAGAAGCACAACCATTCGATCCCCTGCCTCGGTAGGCGCGTCAGGCACATCCGCCGTCTCGTCGTCCAGCTGTGCCTCCACCACGGGGCAGGCAGCGCCGCGGTACACCTACGTCGTAGGCCGGCAGAGCCCGCGGCGATGTGGGGCAGCTTCATCGCCGCGCTGCCCGTACCGGGTTCCGAACCGTTGGAGTTCCTTTCCACGCCGACTGCGAGTACCTGGCAACGAACCTAGTCTGCTCGTACTGCGTCCGAGATGCTCACCAGCCTCGCTGAGACCCCGCTACGAGGAGGGCTCGAGCCCACTCTCACCCGTCGGCGCTCCCACTGCCCGGAGCCGAAAGAGCTCCTGCTCACCCCCGAAGCCTTTCAATGCGTACGTACCCGCCGGCTCGGCCGCTACCGCCCCGCCGTCCAGTCGGCGCATCGCCGCGTCGTCGACCAACACTTCGCCCGGCCCGGCGACCGAGGCGATCCGGCTGGCCCGATTGAGCGGTCGCCCGATCCAATCACCCGCACTGCGCACCGCCGTGCCCCACGCGATCCCGGCATGCAACGGTGGCAGGCCCTGCCGCCGCGCGGCCGCCACCAGAGCCAGCACCGCCGCGGCCAGCGCTGTCGGATCCGCCGACAGCAGCAGCACGGCATCCCCGACCGTCTTGACGAAGCGCACCGGCGGGGCCACCACATCGGTGGTCAGCACATCGAGCCGATCGGTCAACTCCCCCAGTTCCGCCGGCGACAGCTGTTCCCCCAGACTCGTGAACCCGACCAAATCAGCGAAACACACCGCGACCTGCCGAGCCTCCGGATCATGGTGGGTCATCGCCTGCGCGTGGATCTGCTGCCGTAAATGCTGCCGAAGACGGGTGGTGACGGCGCGACCGAGCAACCGGGACTGAAACTCCGCGAACCGTCGCACCTCGCGGGCATACTGCAGCGCCCGCTCGGGGCGCGCGGGATCGGCGTCGAGTCGCCGCTGGATCAACGACCGGGTCGCGTCGGCGAGGGTCGCAGTGTTGCGGCCCACGATCCGGGCGAACGCGAACAGGTCTGCGTCCGCGCCCCCCAGGGCGCGATACTCGGCCAGCAGCCGCGCCAGCCGCAGATCGTCCTCGCTGTAGTCCGCCGATCCCTCAGTCGACACGCCCCGGCCCATCGACCGGAACCACCGCTCCACATCCGGTGGGGAAATGCCGGTCCGCTCACAGACCTGCTCGATCGTGTAGGTGGCGCCACGGGGGGTCAACACGTCGTCGAGCAACAGGTACCCCAACTGGCCTCGCCGGGTCGCCTCGGTCAGGGTCGCCACGCTGGCTCCGTGCTCGGCCAGTTGCGACAGAACGTGGATTCGACGTGCCCGGTCTGCGCCACCGAGGCCGTCCAGCAGACCGGCCTCGGTGAACGCACGGATGCGACGTCGACGGTGAAGAAGCCGGGACGGCATGGACAGCACACGCCTTGCCAGTGAAATAAGCACCACCGGATTGTTCCGAATCGTGTCACCTCCTGTCTCGGGAGTCTGGCGTTCTGACGGGTCCGAGAGATCGACGACGAGAGCAGACGCCTGGTATGGATCATCCGTCGCGGGTACCGGGTCGGTGGTGCCTGGCGGCGCGACCAGATGATCCTGCTCTCCGCCCAGGACATGCCGGTGCCCAAGATTGCCAGGTCAGCTCCACCAGTGCCGACCGGGGGCGCGACGTGATCCACAACTGTCGGCGCCGACGGCTTCGACTCGCTGTATCCGAAGTACGCCGCGGCCGCCCGAGGACGTTCAGGTGGCCCGAACGCTGCGAGATCAGGAAGATCGTCGAGCCCACCCCGTCGAGCACGATCTGCCGCTGCCGACCTGGAGCCTGAACAAGCTCGCCGAGAATCTGGTCGCCAAGGCGTGGTCAGTCGACATCAGCCGAGCGTGGCGGCAAGCACAAGGATCCGGGCCGGCAGCGAGGCGCCGACGGCGGCCGACCTACACCCGCCCGCGTAGGGTGCGGAATCTGTTCGCCACCGACGACCTGGGCAAGGATCGGCTCTACGGGCACGTGAAGGCGACGAAGAATCGCACGACGTCCCTCGAATTCTGTCGCTACCTCATGGCGATCGTGTGCGACAACTTCGCCGAGCACACGCGAAACCGGTCAGGGTGCTCACCCCGCGCAGACAACACATCCGGCGGACGACCGGTGAACTCACTGGCCGCAGCCATCTCCTCGATCGCCGTGTCGAGTCGCCGGCGCCGGGCCTGCCTCGTGAGCACGTGCTCGTAGTCGGCCCCGTACGCCATCCGCGTCGCCGGCGAGGTCAGCTGCGGTGACGTCTCGGTACGCAACCCCGCGGGCGAACACGATGACGGCCGCCGGTGTCCTCGACGACGACCGCTCGGTGGCCGCCGAGTACCGGTGCGCTTGGCACACCGTCCACGGTCAGGTCGTCACCGCCGCCGACACCGCCCTCGACGACGAGCCTGGGCCGGTGACCGTCCTCGGTATCGACGAAACCCCGCGGGGAGGCGAAGTGAGAGACCGATCCGGCGCCCGGCGGTAGGTGGACCGGTGGGACACCGGCCTGGTCCCCAGCCGGCATCAATGCCACTGCCCACTAGGGGAGATCCGGTACAGTGGGTGATCGATCACTCGTGCAAGAAGTAGGCGGTCGGCAGAAACGTTTTCTATAATAGATTAATGGCGAAGGCGAGCGCAGACAGGGCATCCACAACAGTCGAGACGCTGTCCAAGTCGGACCGCACCCGCGAGCGCATACTCAACGCGGCCGCGGACGTACTCAGCCGCAACGGGTACGCCGGAACGCGACTTTCCGACATCGCGGACGTCGCGGAGCTGCAAGCGCCAGCGATCTACTACTACTTCCGCTCACGCGAAGACGTAATAGAGGAGGTCATCCGAGTCGGCCAGCGCCTCACCATCGATCACGTCGTCGCCGCGCTCGACCCACTACCCCCTGAAACTCCAGCAGTCGACCGCATCCTCGCGGCAGTGGCAGCCCACCTCGAAGTTGTCCTCACACGCTCGAAGTACGCATCCGCGTCCATCCGAAACATGAGTCAGCTTCCGGCCGATATGCGCGAGCGGCAACTCGAGCTGCGACGTGAGTACGGCACTATCTGGCGAGAGCTGTTCGAACAAGGAGCGGCAGCGGGCGAGTTCGATCCCCGTCTTGACCCGCACGCAGCGCGAATGCTCGTCATCGGAGCACTCAACTGGGTCCCGGAATGGTGGAACCCGGACCGCGGCACCGCCGATTCGATCATCGAGAACGCCCAGCAATTCGTTCGCTTCGGCCTGACCAAACGGTCGTCCACTCGTTTCGCCCCCACACTTTCGTAAAGGAGCCCCATACCTCACCGCCCCGACTTCCGAGACGAAGGAGGGCAGGGACTATGCTCTTCAATGTGGCAAGGAGCACGGACGGGCCTGAAACGCCTTCTTCGGCAGTGTTGAAGTCCGCGCGAACCCGGGCGCGCATAATGGACGCAGCGGCGAAAGTACTAAGCAGCAAGGGATACGCCAAGACTCGCCTGACCGATATCGCCATCGAAGCAGACATCCAGGCTCCCGCCATCTACTATTACTACCCCTCGCGGCAAAAGCTGATCGAAGCAGTCGTCCGTCACGGAACCTCACAGATGAACGACCATGTCAGCTCTGTGCTCGAAGCCCTCCCATCGACAACATCGCCGATGCAGCGGATAGCCGCCGCCGTCGAAGCGCACCTACGGCTCAGCCTGGAGCTGTCCGTGTATACCACCGCTGCAATCCGCAATGCAGGACAGCTACCTGATGCGATGCGCGAACGTCAGCGTGCGGACGAGGAACAGTACGCCGGCCTGTGGCGAAACCTTCTCGAGGAAGCACATGCCGCAGGCGAGATCCGCCCCGACGTCGACCTTCGAGCAGTCCGAATGCTCCTGCTGGGAGCCCTCAACTGGGCAGCAGAATGGTGGAGTCCAGAACGAGGCTCGCTCGAATCAGTGGTCTGCACAGCGCAGACGCTGATCCAGAATGGCCTGAGTGCCGACACGCCCGTCGACATGCGACCAATCTTCCTCGCCCCATCTTCGTGACAGCTGCCATTCTCCTCCACCGACCGCTCGCAAGTCACCACTGCACGTGACTCCCTTACCGATGTCCCGATCCGAGCTCCGCTCCGCGGGACCGCCGCACGTACCTCAGGCCGTATCGTCCTGTTGCGCGGCACCGCAAGCCAGCAGCGGCTCAGGATCCAGGCCCCAGCCGGACAGCACCTCCCGCGTATGTTGGCCGGGCGTCGGCGGCGACGTGGGCCTCACCACAGGATGTGAGGGAAATCGAGGCGCCGGCCCCGGCTGGAGCAGTCCATTCTGGACGGAAACTGCTCCGCGCTGCTTCATGTGCGGATGTTCCGCAGCCTCATGCAAACTCACGACCGGCGCAACGCAAGCGTCGGTCCCGTCGAATCGGGCAACCCATTCGGCTCGAGTGCGAGTACCGAAGGCAGCTGCAATCTGCTTCTTGGTCGCAGGCCAACGTGCACGATCATGCTGATGGGTCGGATCGATATCTACATCCAGTCCCGCCAGCAGTTGGGTGTAGAACTTCGATTCGATCGCGCCGACCGCCATGTAGCGTCCGTCCGACGTCTCGTACACCGAATAGAAGGGTGCTCCACCGTCGAGCAGGTTGGCGCCCCGTTCGTCAGCCCAGGTACCCGTGTTGACCATGGCGTGGGTACCAGCAAGGAGGTGAGCTACTCCGTCGACGATTGCAGCATCGACGATTTGGCCTCGCCCGGTCTGCTCGGCCTCACGCAACGCTGCCAGAACACCCGCAACGAGATACATCCCACCGCCGCCGAAGTCACCCACGATGTTGAGTGGGATTTGGGGGGGACCGTCGGCATCGCCTATCGCGTGCAGGGCGCCCGTGATCGCAATGTAACTCACATCGTGACCCGCGGTATGAGAGAGGGGTCCGTCCTGGCCCCATCCGGTCATCCGACCGTAAACGAGCTTCGGGTTGCGCGCCCAGCATTCTGCCGGACCGATACCGAGACGTTCGGCGACACCAGGCCTATGCCCTTCGATGAGAAGGTCCGCTCGCTCGACCATTGCCAACAGGGCTGCCACGGCCTGCGGAGTCTTGAGGTCGAGCGATACGGCCCGCTTACCCCGATTCAGCACGTCCTGGGTCGGCTTGCCCGGAAACACGCCGAGCCCGCCGGGCCGCTCGATTCGGACAACTTCCGCTCCCATATCTGCCAACGTCATACCCGCGAACGGTCCCGGCCCCATTCCGCCGATCTCCAGAACCTTCAGACCGTTCAAGGGCCCCGGCTTGGTTACTGTGGTCATATCATCCCATCTCTACCGCTCGGCGTGCCCGCGGAAAGGTCCGCGGACGCGGGCACTGACTCGACCTCGGATCCCAAAGTTGCATAGCGAGAGCACTCCATTCGCAGCTCGCACGGCGGAGTGAGCACGACCGCACGTCCATGCGCCGCAACCCGGGCATCATCCCCAAGGTATTCTATTCTAGAATAGAATAGTACGCCTGGCGGGTCAATCCGTGCACTCTGCTGTCTAGGCGGGGAGGAACTCCGCGCCACGGCGATTGCCGCACTGCCACGGCCCGTCGTTACCCCAGTACACACTTTGGCGCCGACGGTGGTCTCGGAAACCCGGCCGCTGGAGATGAGGGTCCCGTCGAGGATCACGTGGGCGTCGCCCGCGGCGAGGCGTGCGTACAGGACGTTGCGCAGCTCCAGCACCTGGGCGGCGAGCACGGCGATACCCTCGTACATATGCCGGTAGCACGTGCCGATGCGGATGCCGGCGTCGCAGGCCCGGAGCGGGACGCCCTGGCGGAACCAGCACAGCACGCGCACCGGCTGGGCGAACGCGGTCGGGCCCGCCGACCATGCGGGTGCCCCTAAACGGCAAGCGGGTTGCAACAGGCGGCACAGGTACCGGGCGAGCGGCCCAGGGACGTCGAGGGTAGCAAGATGGGTGATCACGTGGAGCCTGAGGTTCGGATCCGATCTTCGCAAATCCAGTGCCACCAGGGGCTCTGCGCCCCTCGGGGGTCCGGCCTGACGCCACCCCAACAAGATCAACCTACTGGGGGAACCGCACCGTTCCCATGCGTTCCCAATAGTGGCTCCTAGTTTCAAATTGTGATTAAATAGCACCGGCAAGGAGGATTGATGTTGGAGTTTTTCAGCCATGTCGGCATCGTGGTCAAGGATCTGGAGAAAGCGATTGAGGTCTGGACCAAGGTCTTCGGCTTGACGGTGGTCGAGCGCATGGATGTCGAGGCCGAGGGTGTCCGGAGCGCTTTCCTCTCCACCGGCGCCGCGTATGGAGAGGGAACATGCATCGAACTGATCGAGCCGATTGATCACGACGACCCGAACAGCGCAATCGCGCGTCGCCTGACAGAGCACGGCGAGGGCGTGTTCCATCTGGCTTTTCGAACGGGTGACGCGGTAGAGGCCGCTCGGTCCCTCACTGATGCGGGTCTTCGTGCGTTCGAACTACCCCCTGCGGGAACCGAGTCGGCTCCACGGGCAGTTGTGCACCCCAAGTCGGCCAATGGCATTCTCGTCGAGATTCTCGGCGCCCGGTAGCTCACGCCCTCCGTCTGTACAGGGACCCCGCGCACGCTTCGCGACCGGGGTGTGGACCCTGGGCCGGGTCGCAATCGTGATCGACAGGCTCACCGGTGTGCGCTACGGGCTGAATCGCCTCGAGTTCGGCGGAGGCGCGGTCATCTGGTTCCGGTCTCAGCGAGGACCGGTGTCTCACGGTAGTCGGCCGCCGTGTGATTCGACCAGCAGGCGACCTCGTACTCGGCAGTCGGGACGTGGTCGATCTCGCCACGTAAGCGGCGGTGATCGAACAAGTCAATGCACTCGGCGACCGTCCACTCGACGTCTCCAACGCCCCACCAGCCTCCGCGTGGGTGCATCACGGGATTGCGAATGCACTCAGCCTTGAACAACGAGTTCAACGCCTCCGCCATCGCGTTGTCGACCGTTATATTCCCTACAGTCCAACGGTTTTCATCAATCGTTCCACGGTGCACTCGGCCACCGACATCCTCTCGCGTTTCAGACTGGCGTGCACTTTGCGGACCCCGTACACCCCGAGATTGTCGGCATGAACCGTCCGGCTCTCGGATAGAACCTGACGGTCACGCACCGCACGTGCCGATTCGGTTCGCCGTGGGCTCAGGTGAGCTCGGACCGTGGACGGAGCGATCTGGGCGGCGGTCGACCTCCGCCGCCGCGAAAAACGAGGTCTGCTCGAGGATCGTGTTCGCCCGCCACAGCTCGCGGTTCCCTCAATCCAACTGCGCGATCCGTTCGGCATCACCGGCCGTGGGGCCGGAGCGCCGCCGCCGTCGACCTCGGCCTGCTCGCCCCAAAGTCCGCAGCGCCTCAGGGTGCACACCGAACCGATCGGCGTTCCGCTCGAGTACACCCGGTCGCGTCGCCGGATCTGACGGGCCTCGACCGTCATCCTCGTTGCTCGTTCCTTCAGCTCAACGCTGTACTTCCGTGGTGCTGCCGCGCTCTCCATCCTTCACAGGTTCGAGTGCCTCCGACAGACCTGGGGCGATTCATCTGCTATTCCGCGGGTAAGTCCAAGGACAACGGTTCGACCGGGCACGGCAACCGCTACCCCCGGGTCCTCGGGGAGGCCGCCGTGATTGCGGGCCGCACCGACACGTTTCTCGGTGCCAGGTATCGGCGGATCGCCAGACCCGAACAGACAGAAACACAGTCACATTCCTCAACTCGAAGCCCTCGGGTACTCCGTCACCCTCACCCCGGCCGCCTGACCCGCACCACGACACGCCCGGTTCCGCTCCGCTCGGCTGGGAGCTGGCACACGTTCACACCCGTGCGCAGGTCACCTTCCCTTCGGATTAGACGGTGTACCCGCCATCAACGGCCAGCGTCTGCCCCGTCACCCACTTTGCGCGAGGGGACATGAGGAATTTCGCCGCTTCTGCGATGTCCGAGACGTGCCCGAAGGTCCGCAGCGGGATGTTCTTCTTTGCGGCGGCGAGCAACTCCGGCGTATAGTCCCCGCGATCGATCAACTCTTTCCACATCCCCTCCCCCTCGAGCAGGCCCACGGCGATACTGTTCGCCCGCACCCCGAAGCGGCCTTCCTCTGCCGCGACCGCACGGACTATCTGCTCGACCCCCGCCTTGGGTGCGGCCGACAGTAAGTCCTTCTTCGCGTACCGCGTGACGGCAGGCGTCGATACGGCTAGGAGCACGCCTGAAGTCTCTCGCAATTGAGTCAGTGCCGGCTGCACGAGCGCGAAACACGCAACAACATCCGAATCGACTGTGGTTGCGAAGCGCTCGACCTCTGTATCGACTACGTAATTCATCGGAATGTGAGGGCCAGCGGCGTAGACAACGCCATCGAGGGGTCGATGTTCACCGATCGAGCGCACCACTGCGGCGACGCGCGGCCTGTCGGTGAGGTCCACTTGGACCACGTCGGCAGACCTGCCGACTTCCCGGATCTCCTTCGCCACGACTTCAGCCGGGCCCCGGTTGTTGCGGTATGTAAGGACTACGTCCCAACCGTCATCAGCGAGTGCCCGGGCGGTGGCGGCGCCGATTCCGCCGGACCCGCCCGCAACGAGCGCTCGGGGTGCAGTCGCGTGCTGTGACATGGTTTCCTCCGTATCAGGTACATACTCAGCCAACGATGAGGACCCAACCGAAGTGCTCACCGAGTAAAATTTAGATTATATTAAGTATTCGTGTCCTGCCCGTCAAGGAACGCCTTTCTCAGTAGGGCTCCGCATGCTCGAATTGCGTGAGTACGAGCGCTGCCTTGCTAACGGATCCGATTCGATAGGGACACAGCACGATCCCGTCGAGGACCTTCCACCGGGTGGTGAGGAGCGCGGCGGCACATTCGCCGAGGCACCGGAGTCCGGACAGCAGCGTGTTGCGGCAGACTGTGTCGGCATCGAGGACGTTGCCGTCGGCAGGGACCTTCGCGGGGGTATGGATGCCGATGCAGGCTCACTGGTGGCCCTTGCCCGCGAGGGCGGCAAAGCCCGGGGCCGCGGCGCCGTCTGGGACGACGTGAGTGTCGCTGCGGCCCACGCGTTGCTCGAGCACCTCGGGCAGCTCCGGTGCTTCGGCCGCGAACGCGGCGATGCCCTCGTACATATGCCGGTAGCGCGTGGAGATGCCGATGCTGATGCCGGCGTCGCGGGCCCGGAGCGAGATGCCCTGGCGGAACCAGCACAGCACGCGCACCGGCTGGGCGAACGCGGTCGGGCCCGCCGACCCTGCGGGTGCCCCTACACGGCAAGCGGTTTGCAACAGCCGGCCCAGGTACCGGGCGAGCGGGCCAGGGACGTCGAGGATAGCAAGATGGGTGATCACGTGGAGCCTGAGGTTCGGATCCGATCTTCGCAAATCCAGTGCCACCAGGGGCTCTGCGCCCCTCGGGGGTCCGGCCTGACGCCACCCCAACAAGATCAACTTACCGAGCAATCCGCATGTCCGCCTGTTCGCGTGTGCACGGGCCCCGGCGCGACCTCCGACCCGACGAGGACGACGCGGGTTCGACAACGGCCTCTTTTTATTATAGATTAAAATCTATTCTCGGCGCCCACACCGTCGACGGGCGTCGCTCATCCGAGGAGGGCATCTTGTCGATTTCCCAGGCCGACCCGAGGTCCATCGCCATGACCGCAACCGATGCGCAGCTGCGTGCCGCACTCGAGGAGGGCAATCTGCCCACCCTGCTGCTCGTCCTCGCGCACCTGACCGGTGACCAGAAATGGCTCGAGGAGCCGTACCGCCCCAGTCGCACCTTCGCCCTCAACGACAACGACGAGGGCGGCTTCGACTCGGCTCGACAGACCGAGATCCGGACCGCGGCCTTCGAGGTGCTCCGCGACTGGCGAGACGGTCGTCGTCCGCTCCCGGCTCCGCCCCCGGACAACCGCATCACCGAAATGCTCAGCGTGTCCCTCGGCGAGCACGTTCCGCCCGAGTACGGCCAGACCATGGCCGAGGAGGCCGGCTTCCACCCCCGATCCGAGGTGGCCTGGTCCGGTGAGCGGCCCTCCGGGGCGGATACCCTCCACGTTCTGATCATCGGCGCCGGCCTCTCCGGCATCGCGGCGGCAGCGACCCTGGATCGACTCGGCATCGAGTACACCATCGCCGAGAAGAACGCCGCCCCGGGCGGAGTCTGGTGGCAGAACACCTATCCGGGCGCCGGCGTCGACACGCCCAGCGACCTCTACTCGTTCTCGTTCGCGCCGAAACGAGGCTGGGACCGCTACTACGCCAAGCAGCCGGAGATCCTCTCGTACATCCAAGACACCGCCGCCGGGCTGGGAATCACCCCTAAGGTCCGTTTCAACACCGAGGTGACCCGCGCCGAGTGGAACGAATCGGAACAACGCTGGCATGTCGCACTCCGCCAGACCGACGGCGTGACCGACCACCTCCAGGTCAATGCCATCATCAGCTGCGTCGGTATCCTCAATCGCAAGTCGATTCCGAACTTCTCCGGAATGGACTCCTTCCGCGGAGCGATGTTCCACTCCTCGGAGTGGGACCACTCGGTCGACGTCACCGGCAAGACGGTTGCGATCATCGGCACCGGTGCCACCTCGCAACAGCTGACGCCCGCCCTAGCGGGCACAGCGGACAAGGTGCTGGTCTTCCAGCGGTCACCGCAATGGGTGGCCCCGAACCCCAACTACTCACGAACGGTCCCGGACGGCGTCCGGCTGCTGATGAAGCAAGCCCCCTACTACGCCGCCTTCTACCGACTGCGCCTGATCTGGCAATTCCAGGACAAGCTGCTCAGCACTCTCCGCCGGGACCCCACCTGGCCGCATCAGGACCGGTCGATCAACGCGATCAACGACAAGCACCGCATCTTCTTCACCAAACACATCGACGACGAACTCGGCGACCGGACGGACCTGCGCGAGAAGGTCCTGCCGACCTACCCGCCCTACGGCAAGCGGATCCTGATGGACAACGACTGGATCCAGACAGTCAAACGAGACGACGTAGAGCTCGTCACCGGCGCAGTCTCCGGCTTCGACGAGGAACACGTGATCCTCGCGGACGGCAGCAGACACCGCGCGGACGTCGTGGTGCTGGCAACCGGCTTCCAGACCAGCGCAATGCTCGCTCCCATGGACATACGCGGCAGGTCCGGAGGCTCACTGCGCGATCTGTGGGGCAACGACGACGCCTTCGCCTACCTCGGGTCGACGGTTCCGAACTTCCCCAACTTCTTCCTCGTCAGCGGCCCCAACACCGCCCTCGGACACGGCGGCAGCGCGATCTACATCAACGAGTGCTCGATCGCCTACATCGCACAGATCCTGATCCGCATGGCCGAAAACGACATCACATCGGTCGAAGTCCGAGAAGACGTCATGAAGGCCTACAACGAAAAAGTCGACGCCGAGAACGCAGCCCTGATCTGGACCCATCCCGGAATGAACAACTGGTACCGAAATCGCGCCGGCCGCATCGTGACAACCATACCGTTCCGAGGCGTCGACTTCTGGTCGATGACAAAAGAACCCGACCTCGACGACTTCGTCGTCACGAAATCGACCACACAACAGTAGCCGCCGTTCGTCGACCCACCGACACAAGCCCGCAGAGCCCAACCCCCAACACGGAGTATTGGTCCACCACGAATGACTGTGCCGGGGGTGGTCTCGGTGGCCCGGTCGGTGGGGATGAGCGCGCTGTCGACGACGATGTGAGTGTCGCCGCGGCCCAGGCGTTGTTTGCGGACCTCGAACAGTTCCGGTGCTTCGGCGGCGAGCACCTCGATGGCTTCGTGCAGGTACCGGTAGCACGGGGAAATGCCGATGCCGGCGTCGCGGGCCGGGGTGGTCACCCGGGTGTCCTGCCGGCATCAGCGCAGCGTCAGCACGGCGTGACCGAAGACGGTGAGGGCGCGGGAACCGCGACGGGTACCGCGTTCGAGACGGGCCGCCTGCAGCAATCGGCCCCGGTGCTGGGCAAGCGGGCGAGGCACGTCGAGCGTGGCAGAACAGAGGATCACATGGAGCCTCTGGTTCGTGGACTTGATCCGGTTCCTGCTCGACCGTGATCTCCGATTGGCGACAGTGACGCCGGTGTCGGTGTTCGAGTGGATCGACTGGCAGGACGTGCGCCGCGAACTCCGACGGGTGTGGCGACGACAAGGGGCCGCGGAGCACGGCGGCGTCGACGATCAATCGGCGGGTCGCGGCGGTACAGGCGTTGTTCGAGTACCTGGTGATGACCGGGATGCGCGCCGACAATCCGGTGCCCTCCCCGCGGCGCGGGCAGGGCCTGCGACCGCAGGCGCGGGGACTGCTCGGGCATCTCGGACCGAGGCGGCCCCGCGCCGGCTGGTGCGCCAACCGCGGTTGCTGCCCGAATCCCTCGACGCCGACGCGGTGGAGCAGTTCGTGGCGTCGTTGCGCACCCATCGGGATCGGGCGATGGTGTGGGCGACGATGTTCGGGGGTCTGCGCAGCGCCGAGGTGCGATCCCTGCGATTGGCGGAGGTGGATTTCGGTCGACGTCGGGTGCGGGTGCTCGGCAAAGGCCGCTCTGCCGGAATCGATCTGATGGCATTGCGGGAACTCATGGGGCACGTGTCCTTGGAAACCATCGCCGGATACGTGCACCAGTCGGCCGGCCAGCTCGCCGCCGAGTACAGCGCGACCCGGGCGAGCCTTGCCGGGGCACGGCGATGAGCACCGCAACGACGACTGCGGCGGCACCGGACACGGTGCTGGCCGGCCATCTCGACCACGTCGCCACCCTCGGACTGAGTGGACGAGCCGTCCGCGGTCGCGCCCGCGTCGCGGGTGCGTTTCTGGCCGAGCACCTGGACCTGCGGGACTGGATGACTCGGCCGGCAGGGGACCAGCTCACCGAACTGCGCAGCACCGGGGCGTGGCCACTGCTGTGTCACCTCATCGGTGGCGATGAGGCGCGACTGGATCTCGAGTTCGCCGCCGTGAAGAACCTCACCGGTCTCGGCCGGGCCGTCGAGAATCGCGACCCCGGCGGGTTCGCAGCCGTCCGGACCGCCGGACCGGCCCTGGGCGCGGCACCGTCGACGACTTCGACGCCGCCTTGGCTGCCACACAATCTATTCCGCCCGATTCCGCCGTCGTCGCGCCGGGCCTTACCGCAACCGGATCGCGGGTCTGCGGCAGATGCTGTTTCAGGCCCGCATCGTCGACAACCCACCACGGCGCCGGCGGCGGGGATCACCCCGAGCCTCGCGACGGCGGTTGAGGGCTACTGCTCATGATGGCCATTCACGCGCGGGAAGCGGGAACGATGCATGAGATCTGTCCCAGGGTTAGCGCCTGATGGCACGTGCGACGACCAATTGCCAGCGAATCCGCCTCGGTCTCAGTCGCTTGCCTCGACCGCGGTCGAGGCTGATGGACGACTATCGACGCGGACGGTCGATTCATGTAGTCTAATCTAGAATAAAAACTACCGCTTGCCGGAGGTGTCGAACGTGCATGAAGTGGAAGAACCCGGGAATTCTGGTGGGCCTACCCTCTATGACCTGCTCGAATGCTCGTATCGAACGTACGCGGATCGGATCGCCGTAGACGACGGATGCCTCTCGCTGACCTATGGCGAACTCCGGGACTCTGCGCTTCGGATCGCGACATGGTTGACCGATCACGGAGTCGCCCGCGGTGACCGGGTGGTGCTCGTGACCAACAATCGCGTCGAGTATTCGCAGGTGGAGCACGCCGTGGTGCTGGGTGGGTTCATCCGCGTAGCCTTGGCGCCTCGCCTCCACCCGGTCGAGGTAGCCGGAATCATCGCCGACTGCACTCCCTCGTGTGTTGTGATCGAAGCATCCTGGTTGGCGCAGGAAGGTGCGGAATTCCTGGCCGACTTCGAAGGCCACGTCGTCGTCATCGGATCGACCGATCCGGGCGCCCAGGTCGAGCTGCCCAACGCAGTTCCCCTCGAGGCGGTCCTCGAGGATGTCCCCGACGCGAAGTCCTTTCCCGCGCCCGCACCGGACGACAAGGTCTGGTTCATCTACACCTCCGGTTCCACCGGATTACCCAAGGGCGTAATACACCCCCACGCCTCGGTGACGGCAATGATCACCGGCATCCGCTGGGCGATGACGTCGGTCGACGAAACCGATACAGCGATCCACACCGCGCCTCTTGCACATGTCAGTGGAGCTGCGGGGTGGGCGCTGACGTCGGCCGGTGGCCGTAATCGGATGCTGGCGAAGTTCAGCCCGGAAGGCGTCTTCGACGTCGCCGAGGAGATCGGGGCTACGGTGTTGCCGGTCGTGCCGACGCAACTGAACATGCTTACCGACTATCTGAAGTCGGTACCGCGGAACATCGACAACATCCGCTTGGTCCCCTATGCCGGTAGCGCGATCGCCCCGGACCGGCTGTCCACAGCCAAGGAGTTCTTCGGGAATGCTCTGGTACAGCTGTTCGGTGCGAGCGAGGCACCGATGCCGCTCACCGCGTTGTTCCCAGCCGATCACATCCCCGTGACGAACAGCGTCGGAATCCCCCGGTTCGCCTCGGCGGGCAGGGCTGCTCCCGGCGTCGAGATCGAGATTCGCGACTCACAGAATCGGCGGGTCGGAGTCGGCGAACCGGGCGAGATCACCGTCAAGACTCCGACGGCGTGTCAAGGATACTGGAACAACCCCGAAGCGACGGCTGAGTTGTTCGACGACCAAGGGTTCGTTCGCACCGGCGATGTCGGCTTGCTGGACGAGGACGACTTCCTCTTCATCGTCGATCGCAAGAAGGACATGATCGTCTCGGGTGGATTCAATGTGTATCCGCGAGAGGTCGAGACCGCGATCAGCACGGTCCCCGGGGTCAGAGAGGTCGCTGTCGTCGGTGCACCCGACGAGAAATGGGGCGAGCAAATCGTAGCGGTGTTGTCGCTCGAAGAGGGAGTCTCCTACACCCTCGAGCAGATTCGGGACCACTGCCGCTCCACGCTGGCCGGGTACAAACTCCCGCGTCGAGTCGAGGTTGTGGGTGATCTGCCGAAGGGGCCGACAGGAAAGATTCTCAAGAAAACGATCCGCGCGGAATTTTGGACCGATTCGATTCGCCGGGTCGGTGGTTGAGCGTGCTCGACCTGGGAGCCACGCACAGGTGCCCGGTCGGCCGGGTGGCAACAAGGAGGACGTGAGCATGCGTGCCTGGCAAGTGTCCGCCATCGGCGATCCCGTTGACGTGGCACGGATCGTGGACCTTCCGCATCCGATCCTTTCGGCGGGGCAGGTGATGGTCAAGGTTCGCGCTGTCGGCCTGAATCTGCCGGACCTCCTGCTCATGCAGGGCCGCTACCAGAATCACCCCGGCACGAGCTACATACCGGGGTTCGAGTTCGCCGGCGAGGTGGTCGCCGTCGCCGACGACGTCGACCTCCCGGTCGGGGCGCGCGTTCTATGCGTCCCTGACCTGCCGCATGGTCCTCGCGGTGGACTTGCCGAGTATGTTCCCATCGACGCCGCGGCGGTCTACGAAATCCCGGATGCAATGAGCTTCACCGACGCGGCAGCGATGAGCATCACCTACGTCACCGCACTGCTGGCGATCGAGCGCCGAGGCCGATTGCGTAGTGGTGAGACGTTACTGGTTCACGGGGGCGCGGGCGGAGTGGGAACAGCTGCGATCCAGCTTGGACTGCACATGGGCGCGCGAGTCCTTGCGACGGCAGGTGGAGGAGAGAAGGTCGCCTTCTGCGAGAGTCTCGGAGCAGAGGCCGTCGACTATCGATCGGAGGACTTTGTCGATTTCGTCCGGGAACGGACCGCCGGCGTGGGCGCCGACGTCATCATCGACCCGGTCGGAGGTGAGGTCTTCGAACGCTCTCGGAAGGCTGTTGCCTGGGAGGGCCGACTACTCGTCGTCGGATTCGCGAGCGACTCGATCGGTTCGATGAAGTCGAATCAGCTACTCCTGAAGAACTTCTCAGTCATCGGTGTGAATCGTGACCAATATAGATTCAGGGATCCCGAGGTATTCCGGTCACTACATCGTGAGGTGTTCTCGCTCTACCAGAGCGGCGCGTTTCGTCCGGTAATCAAGGAGACTGTCGGATTCGCCGACGTCCAGTCCGCCTGGGCACGGCTTGCGGGTCGAAACACCATCGGCAAGGTCGTCGTCACACTGTGACGACCGGAGCGCACGCTACCGGGACGGGACTCGCGATCTGAGGACGATCGATCAGGAAAAACGCGTCGTCTTCCCGAAATTCGCTGAAGGCAAATCCCCCTGGGACCCGTTGCTCGGAACCCAGGGGGGGCCAGCTCCGGTGCTCAGACCGCACACGCTGTAGCCGCCGTCGACAGCAGGAGTCTGGGCGGTAATCCACCCTGCGTTCGGTGCGAGCGGGAAATCGCACAGCTTCGGCGATGTCGCTGACGTCACCGGGACCGGCCGTGCGAGCAGGTGCCCGTGGTGTGGTCGGATTCGGTCGAGCGCGGTCACGGCCGGGAGGAGAACCGCATCTGCAAGATCGTCACCTTGCCCCGGGTTCGCGGTTTCCATACGCAGCAGGAAATTCAGATCGCTCGACGACAGCGCGTACGCGGTGCCGACGTGTGAAAGGTCGAGGTGTACGCGATCTGTTCACTGCCGTGTCAGCAGGCACCTCCGAAGCTGCTGGCATCGTGGATCCGCGGGCATTGGCACACTCAGTACAAGCTCCATTACATGCGTGATGTGAGGTCCGATAGGGACCGGTCCACGGTCCGCACCGGTCATGGTCTGCAGTGATGGCGGCGCTGCGGAGCGCGGTTGGAAGTCTGCGTCATCGGGCTGGGCACACGGACATCGCTCGGGCCTGCCGGCGACCGGCGGCCAACCCTCATCGCGACCTGATCTCGAGAGCTTGAACCTGCTGGTCATAACTGCGGAAGTCGACAACTGCGGCACCCTGGCCGTAGGGGGTTGACCAGGCGCAGCAGCTAATTTATTCTAAATTCAGTAAATGCCCTTCCTTCGACGGGTGGGTGCCCGAGATGACGAGTCTTTCCTCGGATTGGCACAACGCATTGCAGATATGGATTCAGCATTTCGGTTCGTGGCATGAGCGTGAGTGTCCGCAGTGATCTTCGAGGGCGACAGGAATCCTTGCTCGAATATCCGTCGCCTTACCGATTCAGGGCCCTGGGGAGCCACAGCCATCGCGTCGGTTTTCGAGTCTTCGACGAGTACATAATGCAGCACAAAATCCGATCCGCGATCTCTTTCCCAGCCGATCGCGGCCGCGCCCCATCCACCGAATGCAGGAGAATTCAATGAGTCCAATCGACCGTGTGCATCGGAGAATCGGTATCAGGCCGTTTCAATTCGGAGTCATCATGCTTTGCATGTTCTTGAACATGCTGGACGGATACGACGTATTCGTCATGGGATTCGCCCTCCCGCATCTTCCGGAAGGTTTTGCGTCTACCAGTGAGAAGGGGTACCTGATCAGTGCTGCGCTGGTGGGGATGGGCGTCGGCGCTATGCTCTTCGCGCGAGTTGCGGACATTGTCGGTCGTCGGCTCACTCTGCTCGGTGCTTTGGGTGTGAATACGGTGGGGCTCGTGGTGTCGGCGAATGCGCCGAACTACGAGACCCTCCTCGCCGGCCGATTCGTGACCGGTATCGCCGTCGGTACGATCAGTGTGGTCGTCGTTGTGATTGTCCAGGAGATTGCGCCTCCGTCTCGAAGGAACCTGGCGATCGGTCTCGGGTTGTTGGGATTTCCGTTAGGGAGCACCCTTGCCGGCGTCTCGGGTGCGACGCTGATCGCTGTCTCGGGCGGGTCGTGGCAGGGGGTGTTCTGGATCGGCACGGGGCTGAGGGTGCTGCTCTTTGCCATCACATTCGCCTT
>NZ_AJFC01000321.1:0-16158 GCF_000256505.1 Rhodococcus sp. P14
TTGTTCTGGATCGGCACGGTGCTGAGTGTGCTGCTCTTTGCCATCACATTCGCCTTCATGCCGGAATCGGTGGCATTCCTCCGCAAAAAGGGAACCCCGGAGGCGGTCCAGCGTGCTAGCGCACTTCTTGCGCGTATCGACTTGGAGGACGAAAACGACCAGTCTCCCGACACCGACTCGGACTCTGCCGCCGGGGACAAGGTCTACCTGCTCGGACGACAGCTCCGATCGCGAACGTTGCTTCTGTGGATGGGATACAGCTGCCTGACAGCCGCATACTACTTCGTCGGAGCGTGGACACCACAGCTGATCACCGATGCCAGTGGTGACAAAGGAAGTGGGGCACTGGTCGGCATGATGATCAGTGTGGGAACGCTCCTCGCCACCATCACTTTTGGATTGGTCGGCCTCCGCCGTCCCGCTGTCCAGATCGCCTGCGTCTTCCCCGTGATCGCAATGCTGGCGATCATCGCGTTTTCAATTTCCTTGCAGGGCGCGTTTGCGATGGTGATGGCTTGCCTGATGGGGTTGTGCATCTATGGGGGAATAGCGGCAGTCACTGCAACATCGACCGCCATGTACCCCGTGCTTGCCCGAGCCAAGGGCTACGGGACAATGTTGGGCGTTGGGCGGATCGGTGCTGTCCTGTCCCCGATCATCGCCGGCTACGCCCTGACCGTGATGTCACCGCAGGCCATGTACCTGTCGGTGACGGTACCGCTCGCGCTTTCGGCAATGGCCGCATTCGGACTGCTCAGACTCTCCCGATCAAAGGTTGCCTCGGTACGCGACGCCGAGAAAACGGATCTTCGGACGGTTGCGGGCCGGCAGGATGCCGTGGATGTCGTTGACTGACAAACAGTGACTGGCCCCAATCTTTCGTGCGGTCCGCGTCCCGGCTCGAGCGGTTTCGGATTGGTTTGCAACGGCGGGCCGGGTGTGCGGTGATGACCCACACCCGGCGCGGTCGGACGACGTCGGGGTCCACGGTTCCGGATGTGGAATCACTTTTTCGCCTCGAGCGTCCGGTTCTTGCTGGTCAGGCCGGCGCGGGCAGAGCGTCGAGTCGGGCTGACGCCGCGGTGAGCGCCTCGACCGACGGTGCCCGAGCGGCGCGGTTGACCACGGTGCGGCGGGCGTGGCGGGTGCTCCTCCTGCGATCGACCAAAGCCGCAGCCGCAGGCGTTTCGGTTCCAGCACCGGCCCGGATGGCCGGTCAGGCCGAGCATCGGGGTCCAGGCGACGAGCTCGCACGCGAGCTGCACGATCGCCAACCAGATCCGGTTCCGGTCGAAACTGCGCAGCGAAAGATTCTGCAAACCAATGACTTTCACGGCCCGGCTCCGGTCCTCATAACGGGACCGGCGTCGGTGCCGCAGCTCCAGGTTCGGCAATTGCCGGTTGCGGGTGTTGGTGACGAACGCCGTCAGCTGCAGCCCGTCACGGTCGGTGATCGCAACTGCGCCCCGGGATGTGGGCGCTCCTTCCGCACGGTCATCCGCATTCTTTCGGCCAGTCAGGCAGATCGAGCAGGTCGGTGATCTCGGCGACCTAGGCCCCGTGCCGGACCTGGCCGTCGGCGTCGTAGGCCGGGGTCCACGCCTGGTCCCGGATCAGACCGATCACTTCGGCGTTGGTGTCGGTCAGCCCGAACCCGACCTGGGGTACCTCCCGCTCGTGAGGACATACGACAGGCGTCGTTTCGCCAGGTAGTCGAGCAGAGCGTAGCTGCCACCGGTCCCGTCGATACGCACGCACCTTCTTCCCGACCCGATACGACGAGTTGGACGGCAGTGGGGACGAGGGCGTCGGCGACGACGACGTGCACCGTCGGCCGAGGCGCGCCGGGACGGCCGTCTCATCCGGCTCGGCGCCCGGCGCGGCAGGTCCGGCCTCACCCGAGCGCGGGCCGGAGTCGATCGTGGCAGGGTGGGGCACACCCCTTGCCCCGCACTGCACCAGTCGCCGACTCGCCCCGAGGCGGCTCATGGCGCGCAGCGGCATACACAACACCGCCGATCTGGCCCAGCGGCTGAGGGAATATGGCATCGAGCTGTCGCCATCGCAGATGTATCGCCTGGTGACCCAGACACCCGGGCAGAGTCTCCCCCGGGTTCTGGCGGCGTTGTGCGCCAGCTTCGCGTGTGAGCTCGAAGACCTGCTCACCTTCACCTATGCGGAGCAGACGCCCCGTCGCGTCGCGATTGGGACGTCGGTGATCGATCCGAACTCCGTGGGCGGGCCCGGATCATCCGAGATGACACGGGCTGACGTCGAGAGCGGCACGCCCGCCGGCGGGCGACCGGGTCGGCCGCGCCGCCCCGGAACACGCGACTGCGACCGATGCCCGCACTCCGCCAGGAAGATCGCGGCCCGCTGGCCCGACGGAGCGATCTGCTGCCTCTGCCACTCGTCGGCCACCCGCACCCACGGCACCTGTCCCGGGTCTTCGGCAGTCCGATGTTGCCCGGACGTGACGCAGCCGGCGCTGCCCTCTGCGTGGACTGCGCAGGGTGGACTGCGCAGGCATCGCCCTCGCCCCCACTGACACCGCTGCGGGCACGAGGAGGCGCTACAGCTCCATGCTCTGCTCCCGCTGCGCTCTGCGCGAGGACCTCCAGGCGATACTGCGTCCCACCGACGCCCGGGACACCCGCCACGGGCTTCTCGAGGCCCCGAGCTCCGCAGCTCGCCCGCAGAGCGTGCTCACCTGGATGCAGTGTCGACCGGCAGCGGTGCTTCTCCAGGGCTCGGGACCGGTGAAGTGGAGCTGAGCCACGACGGCTTCGGCCCGCTCCCGCCCCGACGGCCCGTCGAACACCTCCGGGCGCTGGCGGTGCACCACGGACTCCTAGCCGAACCAGATCCGCACGTTGTCCGATTCGAGCGTGGCTCAGGACCGCCCTCGGCTGTCGCGCCCGGGCATCTCGGGCACTTACCCTTGACCCAATTTTCCCAATGGCGTCACCTGCGCCGGATCCGCCGGGTTCCGAGCCCCAACACAGCCGCTGTTCGCTCAGCGAAACAGGAAATCGCCGTTGCAGCAGACTTTCTCGACCACCTGCACAATTGGGGGTGTCGACATCGGGAGCGTGAGATGGCGACACATCGACGCGCTTCACGACAGGATGCAATGCAGCGGGTGCCCGGCTCACCACGCACTTCGAGATCGCTGCGGCCGTCTTTCGGACGTCTCAGGTATGGAGTCCGTCGAGTTTGGTGAGAACTTGCAGCATTACCTCGTCGGCGCCGCCACCGATGGACGTCAGGGTCATGTCCCGGAGGAATCGAGCGGTCCAGGTCTCCTCCATGTAGCCGATGCCGCCGTGGTACTGCAGGCAGGTCGCTGCCACATCGCGGGAGAGCCGGCCGATCTCGAGCTTGGCCACCGTCGCATAGCGGGTCGTATCCTCGCCACGCATGTAGGCCTCGGCGCAGGCGTAGTTGTACTGCCGCAGCATATCGAGACGGGCATACAGCTCGGCGAGCCGGAACGCGAGGTGCTGGTTGTCGATGAGCGCCTTGCCGAACGCAGTCCGGTGCTTGAGGTAGTCGCGGGTCCGGTCGAGGGCTTGCTGCAGGCCGCCGACCCGGTCGTAGGCCGCGCTCATGCGTTCGTTCTGGAACTGGGTCATCTGCTGTTGGAAGCCACGCCCGATCTCACCGATGGTATTGGCTACGGGGACCCGCACATCCGTGAACGTCAGCTCGGCGGTGTCGGAAGACCGCATTCCCAACTTGTCGAGCTTGCGGGAGACCGCGAAGCCCGGAAGGTCGGTCGGTACCACTATTTGGGAGAAACCCTTCGCGCCGGGCTCGTCGGAGGTCCGCGCGAGCAAGCAGATCCAGTCCGCCTGGGTTCCGTTCGTGATGTACAGCTTCGACCCGTTGATGACCCAATCGTCGCCGTCACGCACTGCGCGGGTGCGAAGCCGTGCGACGTCCGATCCGGCGTCGGCTTCGGTCACGGCGATCGAACACACCGCCGTGCCGGCGATTGCGGGCGCGAGATACGTTTGTTTGAGTTCTTCGCTTCCGAAGCGGTGCAGCGACGGGGTGGCCATATCGGTCTGGACTCCGATCGCCATGGCGACTCCGCCGGCGTCGATCCGGCCGAGTTCTTCACGCAGGACGACCGTGTACAGGTGATCGGCGTCCTGTCCACCGTAGGCGCTGTCGTATTCGAGACCGAGCAGGCCGAGGGCGCCGAGTTTGGAGAACAGCTCGTGTGCCGGGAAACCGCCGGCTGCTTCCCACTCGTCGACGTACGGCTGGATTTCCTTGTCCACGAACTGGCGGACCATCTTGCGGAACGCGATGTGTTCCTCGGTGAACATCACCATGTGGGTGATTCCTCTCTGTCTGCGTCGATCACTGATCGATTACCAGCAGGTGCCCGGCGTGGCGGAAGGCGGCAGCCGAGCAGGGGCCGGTCGAGCCTGCCGGCCGTTCGTCCGGCCCCTGCTGCGGTCGTCTAACTCGTCAGGCCGAGCCGATCTCGGAGCCACCGACCCGCGTGGGCGATCGTGGTGTCGGCTTCGGCGGATTTGCCGGCCATGAAGAGGTAGACGTGCTGTTGGCCGGATTGAATCTCCAGCGTCACGTCGACACCCGCGTCGCGTGCCTTGTCATGAAACCGTTCGGCGTTGTCCTGCAGCGTTTCCGCGTCACCCGCGCTGACGAAGACGGGCGGCAACCCGGCCAGATCGGCGTACAACGGGTTGGCGAGCGGTTCGGTCCGCGGGGTTTCACCAAGGTAGAGCGAGACCATCAGCTCACTGACGTCACGGGAGACCAGGGCCTCACTGTCGGCGTTACTCTCCATCGTCTTGCCCAGGTTTTCCATATCCAGCCATGGGGAGAAGCCGATTATGGCGGCCGGCAGCGGTTCGCCGAGCTCGCGCAGCTTCAGGACGGTAGTGATGGCAAGGTTTCCCCCCGCCGAGTCGCCCGCGGTAGCGGTGTTCTCCGGCCGGTAGCCCTGCGCACGCAACCACTTGTGCACGGCGATGAGGTCGTCGATTTGGGCGGGAAAAGGGAACTCCGGCGCCAGTCGATAGTCCGGAATGATCGCTTGGACTCCGGCGGCCTTGGCGACGTGCGCGGCAAGCTTGCGGTGGCTGGCTGCGGACCCGGTCACGCAGCCTCCACCGTGGGCGTACACCAGGATGTGGTCCTTGCTTGCGCCAGCTGGCCTGGCGAGGATGGCGGACACGCCTCCGGCGTCGATGCTTTCGTACGTGACATCGGTTGGCTCGGCCGAGAGGGACTCCAGGCTGTCGAGCATATTGCGGAGCGTCGCGATGTCCATCTCCGGATTGGCTGCCATGCGAGCGGACATCGCGGTGTAGCTGTCCTTCAACGCATTAGGAAGAGCGGTACCCATGCTGTTCTCCTGTTGCTCGGTCACGATGTCTTGGTCAGAGTGAAGCCTTCGAAGCCCTCGTCGATGCAGGCTTGGCATTCCTGTCGATAGGCTCCGGCGCCGGCGAAGTAGAACAACACCGCGTGCGGCTTTCCGGGAATGTTGTCTCCGAGCCACCAGATGCGCTCGGCCCTGACCAGAACTGTCGCGTTGACGATGTCGTCGAGGTGTTTGCGCCATTGTTCGACCGCGTCGGGTTCGGCCTCCATCCGTTCGATCCCATTGTCGTGCATGTGCTGCAGGGCAGTCCCGATCCACTCGACGATCCCCTCGGCCACAACGGGGATATTGGCGAAAGGTGTCTGTGGTCCGCATACCATGAACATGTTGGGAAAACCGTCCACACCGATCCCGAGGTGCGTGCGCGGTCCGTGCTCCCACTTGGAGCGCAGCTCCACGCCGTCGCGGCCCCGGATGTCGATCTGATTCAAGGTCCCGGTCACCGCGTCGAATCCGGTGGCGAAGATGATGATGTCAGCCTCGTACTCGTCGTCACCGACCCGGATCCCCTTGGGCGTGATCCGACTGATCGGGGTCGTGCTCACGTCCACGAGTCGGACATTGTCGCGATTGTAAGTCTCGTAGTAGTAGTGCCCGAGCGGGGGCCGCTTGCTGCCGATCGGATGGTCTTTCGGGCAGAGCAGTTCGGCGGTGGCTGGATCCTCGACGACCGTACGGATCTTGTTCCGGACAAAGTCCGAGACGATCTTGTTCGTTTCGTCGTTGACGAGGATGTCGTCGAAAGTCTCGAAGAGGAATCCGAACCCCCCGATCTCCCAAGCGCGTTCCAGAATCCGCTGCTGCTCTTCCGGGGTAACGTCGGACCCGGTACGCCCGGCGAGGTCCATGGGGAAGCCGTAGAAGTGCTGGCGCGCCTGCTCCCAGATGGCGTCGTAGTTGGCCTTGATCGCGCGGTCCTCGAAGTCGGTGAGGATGTCGTTGCGTGCGGGTAGGGCCCAGCTCGGGGTGCGCTGGAAGACGGTGAGCTGTGCAGCCTCACGGGCGACCAGGGGAATGATCTGCACCGCCGTGGCCCCGGTACCGACGACGGCGACCCGCTTGCCGGCGAAGTCGACGCCCTCCTTCGGCCACCGTCCGGTCAGGAACCACTGGCCCTCGAAATCGGCGAGCCCGTCGAAATCGGGCAGGTAGGGCTGCGACAGCGGCCCCGTGGCCGTGATGAAGTATCGGCAGGTGTAACTCTGCCCCCGGTCGGTGGTGACGGTCCAGGTGGTGCTGGCGTCGTCGAAGACGGCCGACTCGACCCTCGTGTCGAATTCGATGTCGCGCCGCATGTCGAACCGGTCGGCCACGTGTTCGAAATACGACAAGGTTTCGGGCTGGGTCGGATACCGCTCGTGCCACCGCCAGTCCTGCTGCAACTCCTCGGAGAAAGAGTAAGCGTAAACCCAGCTTTGACTGTCGGTGCGGGCTCCGGGGTAGCGGTTCCAGTACCACGTTCCGCCAACGTCGGAGCCGGCTTCGATCACCCGCGCCGACATACCCAGCCCGCGCAGTTCCTGCAGCATCCGCAGTCCGCTGAACCCCGCACCGACGACCACCGCGTCGAAATCCGTAGACCTCACGGGCGGCGCGTCTCGGTGCGTTTCGGTCTGCATAGACATTCTTGGTCTCCGTTTCCAGCCCGGGCTCTCGCCACGGGCATGCATGAGGGTGGATTGCCCCCGGATCACATCGACCCCGCTCATCTTTCGACCCCGCTTATCTCATCTTTCCTGGGGTGGCCGCTCGCGGAGGGGCATGCTGTTGACGGTGCCCTCTGAGCACTGTGCGCGTCAACGACGAGGCAATTTTCAAGTGATAGGAAACACAGATAGGGCGCTACCCGGACTGGGGCTAGCCGCGACAGCTCCCGCGTTCGAGAATCGGGTCGGGCCGGCTCCGAGGCCCTCTGACGAATTGGAGTAAAGACGATGTCCCTACGTCCGGAACTCGGTGGTGTCGCGCCCCTGACCGTCAATCTCGTGCAACGGGTCTGCCTCGGTGACCTGCCTACCCGCGCGGCTCAACAATTTCCGCACCGGCCCGCGGTTGTCGACGGGGACGTGGTACTGACATACAGCGAACTGGAGGCACGGTCGAACGCCGCTGCCGCCGGACTACTCGACCTCGGTCTGCAGAGGGGCGATGTGGTGGCGATGCTGATGCCCAACTCCTGGGAGTTCCTGGTGACGTTCTTCGGCTGCGCAAAGATCGGTGTGGTGTGCATGCCGGTCAACCTCGGCGTCGATGCCGAGGGCGTAGCGTTCCAATTCGACGACGCCCGCCCGAAGGTGGTTGTCGTCGAAGAGTCGTTCGCGGTGCTGCTCGAAACAGCCATTGCCGCGACCACGGCGTCGTCGGTACAGCGCATCGTGGTGTCACGTACGGGCGCCCCTCCCGCCGAGCTCGCCGGCACCCCGGTTATGCCGTTCGCAGAGCTCGTCAGGGCAACGGTCCCCGCCGTCGAGGTCATAGTCGAGGACCGCGACATCGCTCAGTGCTTGTACACGTCGGGAACCACCTCCCGACCCAAAGCCGTCCTGACCAGCCATGTCGCAGTGATGATGGCTGCGCTGAGCACATGCGTGCAGTTCCGGCACGAGCGGGGAGATAATCACTCGGTTTTTCCCATCGTGCTGCCTCTGTTTCACGTAACTGCCCTGAACAGCCTGACGTTGCCGGTGCTGCTTACAGGCGGGACCGTGGTGCTCCACCGTAGCTTCGACCCGAATGCACTCCTGCGTGATCTCGCCGACAGACAAGTCACTCATTTGATGCTGCTGCCGATCATGTGGGGTCAGCTGGTGGACGCGGCGGGCAAGGGGGCACCCGGCAGCGAGAACGTACGCATGGCGATCTACGCCATGGCTCCGATGAGCCAGCAGCGCCTGGACGACGTGCGCGAGGTATTCCCGAACGCCGATGTCGTGCTCGGATCCGGCCAGACCGAGTTCACCCCACCGTCGGTGCTGCAGTGGCCGTCCCACCAGTGGGACAAGAACGCCTCATGGGGCACCGCCGTCATCACCACCGACGTACGCATCATGGGGCCGAACGGCGAGCTGCTGCCGCGTGGGCAGGAAGGCGAGATCGTCTACCGCGGCCCGCAGGCGATGCAGGGCTACGGCAACAATGAAGCGGCCAATACGGCCGCCTTCACGCGCGGATGGTTTCACAGCGGCGACGTCGGCTACATCGACGACGAGGGTGTGTTGTGGTTCACCGACCGGATCAAAGACATCGTCAAATCCGGGGGAGAGAATGTGTCGTCCGTCGAGGTTGAGCGTGCCCTACTCGGACATCCGGACGTAGCAGACTGCGCGGTCATCGGGATGCCGGATGAGCGGTGGGGCGAGAGCGTAACAGCCGTAGTGGTCCCGGTCCCCGGCCGAACGATCTCCGACGATGCGATTCGCTACTTCGCGAAAGAGCACCTGGCCGGATACAAGGTACCCAAACGCGTGATCGTGGTGAATAACCTGCCCAAGACGAGCACCGGCAAGATCCAGAAGCACCGAGTGCGCGCACAGCTCGAGTCACGCAGCAACCCTCAGCCGTGAAGCAGATCCAAATGACTTCATCGACGTAATCGGCGATCGCCGGGAAAGTGCGGCACGTCCCGCTCGAACGCGGTTCAGCCGGCGAACGAGCGGGTCGGGTCGCTGCTGGCGACTTCACTCTGTTTGCTGGGAACCAGGCTTCATCGCGTTCGCTGGCCGGCTACATCGGACCGCAGCGGATTGACCGTTGTCGACATCGATCTGCTCGGTGCGATGCGCACCTTGAAGGCGATGACTCCGCACATGATCGAGCGCGGCGCCGGTTCCATGATCGTTATCGCGTCGGTGGACGGCCAGTAGGCGGGGACGAACTACGCGCACTACATCAGCGCCAAGCACGGCGTTCTCGGCCCGATGAAGGCTGTGGCGCTCGAACTCGGACCGCATGGCATCCGCTGCAACGCGGTGCTGCCCGGTTTCGTCAGAACGGCGATCCTGGACTGGCAGGGCGGCTGGGACCTGATGGCTGGCGGTCCCGGACTGGGCACCAGGGACAGCATGGAGTCCGGCGGCAAGGCGTATGCCCAACTGAATGACGTCGGGATGCTCCCCCAGAGGCGACCAGCGAGGGTGTGCTCTGGCTGGCCTCCGACGAGTCGCGCCGTGTCCCGGGCCACGAGCTGGTGATCGACGGCGGGCACATGCTTCTGCCAGAGCTGAATATGGCCAACATCGCCGCGGCGGCCGCCGAGCAATCCTGACGCCTGGCAGGAACGATTGTCCTGGTGCGTGCTCGTCGCTACTGACGAGCACGCACCGACCAACGGTGGTTGGCCCACTGACTCCACAATTCTTCGAGGTGGGCCGGTAGCTGTTCTCGCCCGCTGTCGAAACCGGGGCGGAGCAGTCCGGCTCGGCTCAACCGGCATCCGGTGATCACGCTGGTCGGATCCAATAGTGCCGACCGTCTTCTGCCATTCCGACATCTTCGTGTCCGGCCGGGCGAACCTCACACGAGCTCCCCCTCACGGCCGCGGAATCTCCACGATTCCCTCGGCATCGGTAGTTCCACCGCTGGGTCGAGTCGGTCAGTGGTGCGGAGATGCACGCCCGGGCGTCGGGCCTCGCGGACTACGTCGCCGCAACGGAACGCGACGCGCTGCGCCTCGGCCGGCAGATCACCTCGGACCTGCAATGGAACCACGGCCGATCCGGGTCCGTCCCAGCCCGCCGATCCACCCGTACACGGCAGGCAGTGCTCGGTTCCGGACAGGATGCGGCCGCGGGCGACGTGGAGTTTTCGTCCATCTGGCCATCCTGGTCCCTACGTGGATCGACGAGTCGACTCGACAGCATCCCGTCGGTCCGGCCGATCTCAATGTCGCGAGGACCAGTTGGGTCGTGGTGAACTCCTTTGGGGCATGCCCGAGCCTTTGCTGGGTGGGATGCATGAGAATGCCCTGGAACGTGATCGCGAGCTTCTCGTCGGTGACCTACATCCAATCGGTCACGCCAGCATATCGCTGGGCAACGATGTCGACGGAGAACCAGAGCTCGGGGAGTACTTCCGGGTGTGCAAGTCCGCCCGCTACCGATTTCGATGCGAGGAGCGTACGAGGAGACAAGGCCTGCAACGTCACTACGCGCGACCTCAAGATCGCAGGAGCCATCGACGTGCGAGGGTGCTCAATTGGGCCCAGGGAGCTGCCCCGATCCCGCGCTGACGGGCGGCTGCGATCGACGTGTCCTTGTCGATGATGGCCGCGCGATTCCACGTGGCCGAGTCATCCAGTGCCGGCGATAAGAAGAATTCGCGGAGGGGCTCGTGGGCCTGTCCGTGCTCGTCAAGCAGCAGCAGATGGCCTTCGCCTGGGACTACCAGAAGCCGTGCTCCCTCGATGCGCTGGGCGAGCAGGTAACTGTTGGCCGGCGGCACAAGTGGATCGTCATCACCGGTAACGACCAAGGTGGGGACTTCAATCTCACCCAGCCAGGGCAGACTCGACCACGTGGTCAATGTGCCGATCTGGCAGTAGTAGGCGAGCAACTTCGGCCGCTGAGAGAGCCGATGAGAACTCTGTTGCGCGCGAAACGCAGCACTGGTGCGCGCCTGGCCGCCCGCGAGGTCACCAATTGTGCTCTCGTAGAAGCTACGCGAAAGATAACGAAGAGGATTGTAGGCGAGAGCGACGCTTTTCGGTTCTCCTAGAACACTCCCCCAGCCGGGTAGTGTTGCGGTCAGAACGAGGCGACGGACTCGGTCGGGATAGCGATAGGCAAGCTGCTGTGCGACTGCTCCCCCAAACGAATAGCCCAAGACGTCGACTTGTGGCAGCGCTAGCTGATCGAGGAGTTGCACCAGAACATCCGCGAGTCTCTTGATCGAGGGAGGCGGATACTTCGACGGTGAACCGCCGACACCCGGCGAATCATACGAAATTAGCCGCGTGCCAGTTAAGTTCCGCTCGACGGCCCCCCACATTGAAGTGTGCGCACCTAGTCCGTTGATCAGAAGCACTGGAGGTCCATCACCGGTCTGCCGGACGTTGAGTCGCAAACCGGCAACATGATGGATTCGACTTTTGCCGGGCCTCAAGCTAGTTCACCTTCACCGATAGTTGTGAGCGCGCCCCAGGACTGGTCGACGAGCTGGGCAAGCACGACGATGTCAAACAGCTTGCCATCGTCTGCGCGCACTTGATCTCGTAGTAGCGCCTCAGGAGTGAACCCGAGGCCGCGGAACAAATCGATGGTGCCTTGCTGTGCCGCCCCGACCTCCACAGTAACCTTACTGTATCCAGCACGGACCGCGGTGATAAGAGCTTTCTGCGCGAGCTCGCGCCCTATCCCGCGCCTGCGCCTATCTGCGCCCACGAGGATCCTGAGCTCGGCTACATGGTCGCTCTGCCCGATCCCCGGGGCGATGGACGCGACCGCGTCGATACGGTCATCGTCCCCCACATAAGCAAGCCGAACAATTCGGCCAGCGCTCAGCCAAGTATGGACAACGTCTTGATTCGCCAAGTCTTCTTTGAGAAAGCGTGCGTCTTGCTCCGGTATCGATGCGAAGAAGGCCCGCAGTGCGAGGGCATCTTCCGGCTCGATGTGACGGACTGGCATCTCTTAACTCTCCCTTGCCTCGCTGTGCTCGATGAGCCACGCAAGAATCCTTGGCAGCACTACCTTCCGCGCCCCGCGCCCAATCACTAGACCGATATGGCCGGCATCAAGTTTCAGCATCTCGAAATCCGACGAACCCAGGAGTGCGCCCATCGGTTGTGCTGCAGCGAGAGGAACGATCTCGTCGCGTGTCGCAACGATGCTCAGTACCGGGCATCTGATCGATTCGAGGGTTGCGGGTCGACCTGCTACGCGCAATGTCCCGTTCACGAACGAATTTTGACGTAGCCAGCTTTCCACAACCTGCCGCGCTACGCCTCCGGGCAGCGGTATATGATCACTCGTCCACCTCGCGATCGCTTGGTGCCCTCCGACGTAAGTGTCGTCGAACAGGTTCTCCAGCAAGTTGGCATACTGCGCGGCAGCCGCCGTTGGTTTGCGAACCCGGAAAGCAGCTTCAATCAGATTCGGTGAAATGCATCCGGTTTCACCGTCGATGAACGCCTCCAGATCTTGATTCGGGTCGCGCAGAGCACCGAATTGCGCCGGCAGCTGACTGAAGTCGACGGCCGTCGCCATCGTGATGAGATTGCGGATGGGAAGCTTCGGTTGCGACGCCGCAGCCAACAGTGCGAGGTTGCCGCCCATGCAGTACCCGAGAACAGTCAGATCCGAAGCCCCTGAGGCTCGCAGAACAGCGCGGACCGCACGGGGGAGATACCGGCAGACGTACGTCTCCAGGGTATTGTCTGCGTCGCCCGGACCCGGGGTACCCCAATCCAGGACGAACACATCGAATCCTTCGTCGCGCAGATTCCGAACAAGACTGACCCTCTCGTGCAGATCGAAGATTGAACTGCGAGAGACTAGGCCGATGAAGAGCAGCAGGGGCGGTGATTTGGACACCTTTTCGCTATGGTACCGCCACAGCTTGACATCACCCTGCTGCCAGACAACATCTTTCGGTGTCGAGTGCGGCGTGGTCCAATCGTCCCCCATCAGGTACTTTATTCCGTTACGGGCACGAACGGCGTTTCGCTCGATTTCCCGCTGTATGCGATCAATCGTTCCGATGCTTGGTTGGTTCACCGAAACCGTCCATGCTGAGATCCTGAAGCAATTGTTCGACTTCCTCGACGTTGCGTTGCAGTCGCGATACTTGGGCCGAAAGTACACGGATATCCTGGATCGACGGTAGAGCGGCGATATGAACCAATGCAGACCGCACGCCCGCGACACGCTGCCTACCCCACATCGATGCGCGACTCGCTGCCACGAGTAGTTGGGCGGCTTCCGGGGCGCCGAGTGCTCGTTCCAAGGGTCGCGCGATCGCCTGCTCGATGGAGTCGAAAGCGCGGCGAGCGGGATGCTCACTCATCGACGCGGCCTTCCCGTCGGGTAGGGCGATTTCGACCGGTCACCGTGACCTCGCCAGGCGGAGTTGTGCATCGAGGTCTTCCCATTCGTTGTGAAATCAGCTACGACAACAACGATACGACGCTAATTCGGTAATCGGTACGGCCCACAACCCCTCCCCGTGAGATGATTTTCGTATCACGGTAGTGACCGCCCCGTCGACCAGGGTCGGGTAGCTGGAGGGTGAATCTGGACCGCCCCTGGATCGAGTGGAGACCTCGTTCAGGCCACCTCGTGGATCGAGGCGACGGTGGGTCGCCGTTCACGGTAGCGCGTCTCGTACTCGACCGGCGAGAGATGCTCGATCGACGATTGCAGTCGGTCCGCGTTGAACCAGCGGACCCACTCGGCGGTCTCACGTTCGACCTCGGCTCGGCCGGACCATGACTGCGTGCGGTCGATCAGCTCGGTCTTGTAGAGGCCGATGATCGATTCCATGAGGGCATTGTCGAGTCCCCGACGCTGCCGATGGAACCGGCGATCCCGGACTCGACCAGAGCCTCGGTGAAGGCAAGAGACGTGTATCGGGCGGATTCAACCGGTCGATGCAACACCGCGTTGTTCGAGCAACTGTAGCTGCTCGGTGAACACTTCGGCCGGGGTCTTCCAGTCAAGCACTTTTCGTGGTCGGTTATCGCCAGCCAGCGCGACTGCTTCGAGGTCCTCGACGGTCCAGCGTGACAGGTCGGTTCCCTTCGGAAGGCCCTGTCGCATAATACCTTTCGTGTTCTCATTCGTCGGCCGCTGCCACGGCGAATGCGGGACGGCGAAGAACACCTTCGTGCCGGTGTCGAGCGTGAACAGGGCGTGCCCGGAGAGCTCCTTGCCCCGATCCCACGTCAACGTCTTGCGTAGCTGTTGCGGCAGATCGGTCATCGATGAGGTCAGGGCCGAGTTCATCGCCACGGCACCGTAGCCGCCAGCGAGGGACCGTTCTTGACCTGTCGATTCTCGCCATATCCGTCGAGCCGAGGCAGGTGCACCAGCACGGTGCAGCGGCTCTTGCGTTCGACGATGGTGCCGATCGCGGACCGGTGGGTGCCGATTATCAGGTCGCCTTCCCAATGCCCTGGTACAGCGCGGTCTTCGGCTTCGGCGGGGCGTCCGCTGATCACCACTTCCTCGGTGACATGTCCTTGTGGTTTGCTCCGCGATCGGGCTCGGGGCACCCGCAGCGCCCGGCGGCGGAGACACGTCTGCGGTCCTTCGCCTTGTAGGTGGACGAGGCGATGCTGATGCCGTACTCGGTGAGTACGGCACAGATCGGGTCGACGCCGACGCGGGAACGGTGGGCGTCGATGTAGTCGACGATCACCGTAGCCGGCGTTCAACCTCCGCCGCCGCGAGAAACGCGCTCGTGGTCTTCGAAAGCTCATTGTCCCTGCGCAGCTCGGCGTTCTCATTGCGCAGTCGACGCACCTCGTCGACGTCGGCATCGCTGGCGGTCGTCGAGACGGTCGGCGAGTCCTTTCGCTCTACGGCTTCGATCCAGTTCCGCAGTGTCGCCGACGCGATGTCGAGCAGTTCCCGGACATGGCGCGGGCGGCGATCTTCGCGCCTCCGTACTCACGGATCCGGCCCCGATACATCCGGACCGTCCGTTCCTGGGTCTCGGCGTCGCACTTCCTCGGTGCAGGCATGACCCACATTCTCCTTGTCAGATCAGAAGCCTCCGCCTCACCCAGGTCGGTTCAAGGTGCCCAACTCCGCGATCAGCGCCCGGTCGAGGCCGGGCGCGGCGTCGTACTCGAAGTCCTCGAGCGAGGCCGGGGTGGGCAGTCACGCGAACCGCAACCTGCCGGCCAGGCGCCTGGCTTCGGTGGCGTCGACCTCGATCGAGAGCAGCTGTTCGAGAGTGGCGGTCATCGACAGGCCCTGTTTCTGCGCCCGGTCGAGGACCGACGGCAGGGCTTCGGCGGCGTCGTGCAGCTCGAGCGTCACCAGGTGTCCGCGCGGGCGCTGGCAGAGGCTCGTGGCCTGCGGGGTGGTGGCGATGGTGGTGTCGGAGGCGGGCGTGGTGGTCATGCGAAGGTGTTCCTTCCACGGGCAGCGCGCTCGTAGGCGGCCAGGTCGGCGACCGTCGACCGCGGGGCGGTCGACGGTGAGTGATGGTCGGTGCTGTTGTTGCGCAATGCTTCCGCCGCAGCGAGAGCGTCGGGGCCGGGCGGGATGCGTTCCTTGCGGCGGTGCGGCCGGCCACCGGCCATCGCGGCCTGTTCGAGGGCGTCGGCGTGGCCGTGATCGCGGACCACGACCCCGGCCCCGTCCGGAGCGAGGCGGTTCCGGGCGACGGTGATCGGCGAGGCGGTGACGATGTCGATGACCTCGCCGCCGAGGACCCGGGGTGACGGGGACCTGCGCGGCGGCCAACTCCGGCGGCACCGAGTAGCGATTGCCGCGGTAGGGCACCAACGCCTGCCGGGAGACGGTCCGCGGCTCGCGCAGCACCACCGGATACGGGCTCGCCGGCACCGGCGTCAACGGTTCGCGGGCGGCGACGGTCAGCACCGAGGCCTTGCCGTCGGCGGTGGCCCGCATCCGGGAATCGGCCCGCAGACTGCAGAACCTATCCACGCTCACCTGGGCCTGCTCGACCGCGGCGTCGTCAGGCAGAGTTCGCCACCACCGTTGTACGGCAGTGTGATTAGCCTTCCCGACCACGCCTTTGCGGTTCCCGGACCGCGGTGGGCAGAT
>NZ_AJFC01000322.1:0-18003 GCF_000256505.1 Rhodococcus sp. P14
GACGACGCGGTCGAGACCGTCGATCAGGTGCGGCTGGGGCATCGCCGGGGCGAGCACCCCGCGCCAGCGGCCCGAATGCGCCAACGAGCCGACCAGCGGATTCGCCGCCTTCCCCCAGCCCCACGACGCGGGTAGGTCCGGCAGCTCGACGGAAGTCCCACTGGGTTTCCTCCCCCGGCAGATGCTCGATCACCGCGTTCGGGTGCTCCGTGGCGCCCGCGCAGGAGTGACAGGCGGGTCTCAGGTTGCGGGTGTGGATCCGGCGGGTCAGCGTCGGATACGACGCCGCGTCACCGAGGTCCTCGAGTTCGTCGCACAAGGTCCGCGGCCACAGGTGCGGATCCTCGCGCAGCTGGGTCGTGACGTAGTCGACGAGCGGCTCGAACGGTCCTCACCGGCCCGTTTGCGCACACCGGGGACGGTGGTCGTCCAGCCTCGTTTGTGCAGTGCGTGTATCTCCACATAGTCCTCCCATGTCAACATGAGAAGGTGGGTCTCCTTCGACGTGCTGGTGCGTGGTCAGAGACCACCAGCATCGAAGGAGACCCGCCCTCATCGGCGGAGCCACAAGGGTGAGCACTTACGATGAGGAGGACTGAGCATTTTCAATGAGCGCCATCAGCAGCGAGGACCTCGATCAACCAGCGGGACCGTTTCCGGGTGATCGTCGATGATCCACCGGTGCCCGCGCCGAGGTCAAGGTCGAGGTCGAGTTCTTGCCGGCTGGCGAGCGGTTTCTCGCGGGCCGTCTCGAGTAACGCAGCAAGTTTACTGTCGGTATGGACGAACCGAGGTGCTCGAGCACTGTGTCTCGGCGGCTTTGCATGGCTGCGATCTGCACCGCGGTTGCTCCCGAGGCGGCGCGGACTTTGCGGAGGTGGGCGGCCACGGGTCGGAGCCCACCCGGCCCGTTAGTGTGCCATTTCCTGAAGCTGGACCGCTGCTACCTGCGCAAATGCCGAGTCCATCCCGAAAATCGACTCGCCTGGTGCAAGCCAGGCGCGACGTGACCCGACCGCGTCGGGCAACAGTCCGTGACCGAGCGCCGAATCCACGACCAGAACACCCGAGCCGAGACCCCTCAGGCCGACACGCGGACCGCGCGAAAGATCAAGGCTAGTTCCAGAGAACAGCATATTCATCGGGAAAGCTCGCAGAGATCGCCGCCTGGAATGCGATCGATCATGAGTTGGCTAATTTTCTGCGCGCAGTCTGCAAAGGCGCGAACTTCTGGCCTTGCCTCCTCCGGGTTGAATGCAACAGCGATTTCGGATGGTGTGGCATCTCTCAGCGGAATAGCTTTGAGCGATGGGTCTTCAAGGCCCATACGCCAGGCGCTCCCCGCAATCGGCATGAGAACATCCTCGAACATCAGGGTGAACTTCAGTTCAGCGATTGTCACCGCTGGTGTGCTGCGGGTCTGTCCGGGTTCCTGACGGATATCGTTCAGGAGCCAGAAATCGACCCATTTGCGAGGAACATTGACCAGATCGATCATGGGTTCGTAGAGGATGTCGTTGACAGATAAATTGCTTGCATCCGCGAGTGGATGGCTCGTGCTCATGCACACCATCCGGGGTTCGCGGAAGAGCGGCAGAACGGTGAGGCGATCTTCGGAACACGGGGGACGGACAAGTGCGATGTCAACGTCGCCATCCCTCAGTCCACTGAACTGTTCCTCGAAAGTACACTCATGGATTTTGATAGGTACGCCAGGATATGTGTCCTTGAAGGCCCTGATGATCGGGACGGTCAGTTCTGCTGCTGCAATCTGCCCAGCCATCAGACCGACAACTAGGGGACGCGCTACCGCAGTGTCCCGGACCAACTGGACCGCGTGATCGAATCGGCTGATGAGATGCCGCGCCTGATCGAGAAGAACGACGCCGGCGGGGGTCAGCTCAACTCCGCGGTGAGAGCGTTCGAGGAGGTCCACGCCGATCTCTCGCTCCAACCTCCGAATGACCTGCGAAACCTGGGGTTGGGCAGTGAAGCACTTCTGAGCCGCACGCCGAATGCTGCCTTCTTCAGCAACGGCAACGAACATCTTCAAGTGCCGTACGTCCATGTCCATCTTCATGTACTCCTGACTGTCTGGACGACCGTGGCGCCAGCGACAATCGCCCATCCCTGTGATCAATCTTACATCCCTCCGTTTATGTCAAGCGTCAGGCGTGCCAACCACCAGTCGGGCGACCTCGGCGAACACCCACGACAGCGTCATGCTGCAATCGATGGTCGCCGCGATCCCGGCCGTGCGGTCACGCCGTGGTCCGCGTCGCCGCACGCCGGGCGGTTGCGGGCGGACAACGGCTACGACTCCGCCGTGTGTCCGCGTACACCCTGACGTGACGGTCCAGGTACAACCTCATATGTAGGTGTTCGGCGAGTCCTGCCGTTACTCGCCCACGGCAAGGGCCACCCTTCGGTTCGTCTACCGCCAAGTCGACGAACCCGAAGGGTGGCCCTTGCCCATGATCCTCGATGGAGAGTCCTGGATGAACATCCGCCGTTTCACAGCACTGCACGAGGCCGGTGCAACCTACGCCGAGATCGCCCGTGAATGCGGCTGCGATTGGCGCACCGTGCGCCGCTACCTCGCCGCCGACGCCCCGACCACCCCGCCGAAAGGCACGTCCCGGGCCGGGACACAGCCCCGGGCGATCACCGACGAGACCGCCGCAGTGATCGAACAGATGCTCCGCGCCGACATCGGCCTCAAGGCGTCGGTGATCTGCGAACGCCTCGCCGCCGACTACAACATCACTGTGCACTATCAGCGCGTCAAAATGTTTTGTCGCACAGCACGTCCCGTCATTGCCGACGAGTTGGAGGCGGACCGGACGCTGCCCTCGGGCGGATTGCACCGCCGCTTCGACACTGTCCCCGGGGCGCAGGCCCAGGTCGACTGGGGTGAGGAAGGGGACCTGTTCGGCTCCGGGCGCAAGGTCTACTCGTTCCACATGGTGCTCTCCTACTCGCGGGACCCGTTCTGCTGTTTCACCCACAGCATGGGTCTGTCCGCGTTCTGGGGAGCTCACATCCGTGCCTTCGACCACTTCGGTGGTGTCCCGGCCACCGTCGTCTACGACCGCACCAAGACGGTGGTGCGTCGCCACGTCCGCCCTGGTCATGCGGTACCGCTGCACCCGGCCGCGGTCGCGTTCTCCGGTCATTACGGGTTCGAGATCGACGTGCTCGGCGCCTACCGCCCGACCGGCAAGGGGCGGGTCGAGCGGCAGGTCGCGATCGTGCGCGACCACGTGCTGGCCGGCCGGACGTTCACCGACCTGGCTGACGTCGACCGGGCGTTCGCCGACTGGGTGCCGATCCGCCGCGGCCAGGTCCACCGCACCCACGGTCGGCTCATCGGGGAGCGTGCCGCCGTCGATCACGCCGCGTTGCGGCCGCTGCCGGCGCAGCCGTATCTGGTGGCCGATGCGCACCTGCGGCGGGTCGGCAAGGACGCGTTGGTCTCGTTCGAGGCGTCGTTGTACTCGGTGCCCGCCGACCGGGTGCGCGCCGGGCAGCGCGTCGAGGTTCGCGCCGGGACCGACAGCGTCGCCATCGCCGCCCTGACCTGCGACGGCGGGCAGATCCTGTGCGTGCATCCGCGGGCGACGACGAAGGGATCGTGGATCGTCGATCCGGCCCATTGGGCCGGCCTGCCGGACGGGCACACCCGCGCGACCACCGTCGACCCCGACCCGCACCCCGGCCACGTCGTGACAGCTGTCCCGTCGACACCGGCGCCGGTCGAGCTGCTCGAGCAACTGGTCGCGGCGAAGGTCGGACACGTTCATGTCGACCACCGCCCCTTGTCGGTCTACGCCGACGTCATCTGACCACACAACCACACCGGAGAAAACAGTGAATACTCTTGTCACCCAACGCATCATCGACAATGCTCTCAAACTCGGTCTCGGTCACACCGCCGAGACCGCCGGCGAGGCCGCCGCCCGCGCCGAGACGGACTCGATGGGCTATCTCGACTTCCTCGACCATCTGCTCGCCGAGGAACTGGCCGTGCGGGAATCGCGGCGCTTCCGCAATGCCCTCAAGCTGTCGGCCCTGCCGCACCACAAGACCCTCGACGAGTTCGACTACAGCTTCCAACCCGGCCTCGAACCACGCCGTGTCCGGGACCTGGCGACACTCGAATTCGTCTCCCGTGCAAGCAATGTCGCCCTCCTCGGTCCGCCCGGGGTAGGCAAGACGCACATCGCGGTGGCGTTGGCTGTCGCGGCGTGTCAGGCCGGGTACTCGATCTACTTCACGACCCTCGACGACCTGGTCCGCAAACTCAAAGCCGCCGATGCGGTCGGGCGGTTGCCCAAGCAGCTGGGCAGCCTGATGCGCCCGTCACTGCTGGTGATCGACGAAGTCGGCTACCTGCCGCTCGACCGGGAGGAGGCCAACATGTTCTTCCAGTTGATCAGCCGCCGAAACGAGAAGGGCGCGACGATCGTCACCAGCAACAAGTCGTTCACCGAGTGGGGCTCGGTCCTCGGCGACGATGTCCTCGCCACCGCCATCTTGGACCGACTACTGCATCACTGCGACGTGCTGACCATCAACGGGCCCAGCTACCGGCTCAAGGACCGCCAAGCCCTTGTCACCAAGCCCGACGCCCCGGCACCATAAGACCGTCGGGCACCGACACATGAGGTCGTACCCACAACGACAGATGAGGTCGTACCCGGACACCGTGCACCGCCGGTGGCTGCGCGAGCGGAGCATCGTGCCGCGCATCGCCCGCCGCGGGATCGAGTCCAGCGAGCGCCTGGGTCGATACCGGTGGAAGATCGAACGCACCTTGGCGTGGGCTGACCGGCTACTGCAGGATGACGATCCGCTACGAACGCCACGGCGCCCATTTCGCCGGCTTCCTCCAACTTGCCGCCGCGCCGCCATGCTGGAAGAAGCTCGCCAAACGAGACATCCGCTTAGTACTGAAGCAACGGTCTGCGACCACTGGTGTGCCCCGTGATACTTGATGGCGCTGCCATCGGAGGTACTGGAGTGGGCGGCGGGGTTCCGGGCATTCTGCGCACGGTTCGCACACCGTTTTTCGCGGTGGAGGTGCGACGCCGGATAGGCACATACCTGCGCGGCTTGCTCGGAGAGCTGGAACGCTTGAACGGCTGGACGCTGGCCGAGGCGGCCCGCGATACGGGCCCGGAGGGCTTGCAGCGGCTGCTGAACTTCCACTCCTGGGACTGCAACGGAGTGCGTGATGATGTGCGCGAGATCGTGATCGAGTCGATCGGCGACGCCGACTCCGGGATGTTGATCGTCGACGAAACCGGCCTTGTGAAGAAGGGAGCCCGCTCGGTCGGCGTGGCCCGGCGGTACTTCGGCACGGCCGGGAGGATCGAGAACAGCCAGATCGGGGTGTTCCTCGCCTACGCCTCCGATCGCGGCGGGCGTTGATCGACCGGGAGTTCCACCTGCCGAAGGCCCGGACCGAGGACCGCGATCGGTGCCGGGACGCCGGCATCGGCGACGAGGTGGCATTCTTGGCGAAACCCTCACTGGCACAGTCGATGATCGAACGCGCCCTCGCCGCGGAGGTACCGTTCGCGTGGGTCACCGGCGACGAGGCCTACGGGCAGGTCGGCACGTTGCGGATGTGGCTCGAATCCCGGTACGTGCCGCACGTTCTCGCGGTGCCCAAGTCACAGATGGTGGTGTCGATGCAGCTGCAAAGGCGCCGAGTCGATTCCGTCGCGACGGACGTACCGGACACCGCGCGGCAACGAATGCGGCGCGGCGACCGTGCGCACGGTCCCCCGTTCTACGACTAGGCGGTCGTCGACATCCGGCCGCGCCGCGTTCCTGACGATCCTGCGCCGAGGCGTGAAGAAAGGGGGATCTCCAACCGGCGTGACACCGCTGGTTCCTCTGACAGTCAACATGATTCGACGACCGTTCAACCGAGTCGCCTGTCCGGTGCGCCACGCCCTCGCCCACGTCTGGTACTGGTCGAACAGGCGCCGCGCCGACCAGGTCAGAGCCCGCACCAGCCACTACAAACGGCGACATCACAAAGGGTCGTTGCAGTACTTACTCGCCCCTGTACTTCGCCTTGCCTGGGCCATCATCGATGAAGGACTGAAAGCCGCTCTCCCGGTCCTTCGTGTCGAAGACTTCCACGAAGAGACCCTCCTCAATTCGCAATCCTGCCGCGAGATCGACCTGCATTCCGAGGTCGATGGCTCGTTTGGAGTTCGAAATCGCCAGAGAAGCCCCGCGGCTGAACTGTCCCGCCCACGCCAGAGCGGCGTCGTACACCTCATCAGGTGTGACTACTTCGTCGACGAGTCCGAGGCCAAGTGCTTCGCTGGCCCCGATGACCCGACCGGTGAATATGAGTTCCTTGGCCTTGGAGGGTCCGATCAACCGAGCCAATCTCTGGGTGCCTCCGCCTCCAGGGATGATTCCGAGGCTGGTCTCTGGGAGTCCGAGCCTCGCATCCTCGGCGGCAATTCTCCAGTCCGCCCCAAGTGCTAATTCGAGACCGCCACCGACCGCGAGCCCGGTGATTGCCATGACGGTTGGCTTGACGATGTCTGCGAGGGCACCGAGGTCTCTCTGCAGTCGTCGGGCATCCGCACGGAGGTCGGCCGAACTCATCGAGTGCAGCTCCTTGATGTCGGCACCGGCAGCCAGGGTCTTCGGACCTCCGTACACCACTACGGCGTTGATATCGGCGCGCCGGTTCGCCTCCTCGGCAGCGGCAGCGATCTCCATCTGCACCTGCCGACTCAGCAAATTGAGTGGCGGACGATCGATCCGGATGATTCCGACGCCGACATGGTCGGCGGTTGCCTCGAGAGATACGAATTGAGCCATCTGTTCCCCTACGTCACAAGTTGATGTCAGCCGTTGTAGCACGTCACATCGATCCGACACCGCACGCTCAGCGCCCATCCCAGTGATGACAGGATGACGCCAGGAACGACGCCAACCCCGCCACCACAGCTGATCCCCCGGCCCTCGTCAGCTGAACGATCGTCTCGAGGCGAGCGAACATCTTCCGGTGGTATCGCAGCGGCCACGGGCGCTATCACGCTCTGCCCTATGCATGCCACCGGCTCCACAGCGGTCACTGCTCGGTGAACCATTTCGCGCCACCCGGAACGCCAGAGTCGCGGTAGTTACCCGCAACCATGCGTACGCGGCCACCCTCGACACGCCGAGTGCCTACGGCGGAGCGAAACCACACCGAGACGGTGATGCTGCTGGCGGCGTTGCTCCCTTGGGGCCACCCAACGCGTCTGCCTTGTCGGATCGCTCGTTTGGTAGGCCTCACCCCAGCAGTTCAGCCGCCAGATCCTCGAGTTCTTTGAGGATCTCGTCAAGAGGGACATCCTGAAGCCAGATGATGACGCGGTCCGCGCCGGCTGCTTCGAGCGCGGCGACCTCGTCGCGCGTGCGCCACTGCCCCTGCAGCCCGAAGACACTGACATCGAGTTCGTTCGGGTCTCGACCGGCGTCTCTGGCGAACCCGTGAAGCTGCTCAACTCCCGCCGCGAGTTCCTCCGCAGTCTGCACAATCGGGATCCAGCCGTCGCCCCACTCGACGATGCGCTGGAATACCTTCGGTGAACCCATCGACGCCAGAAGGATCGGTGGATGCGGCTGACTGCGTGGTTTCGGGAAGGACCGCACGGGTGGGAAGTCGACGTAGGTACCGTGGAATTCGGAGGGGTCGGTTGTCCACAGCGCCTTCATGGCAGCGACGTGTTCGGTGACCTGGGACCATCGGTGCTTCCAGTCCCCGCCCATGACGCGGCACTCGGACTCGTTCCATCCCGTTCCAACACCGAGCTTCAGCCGCCCACCGCACACGTCGTCGAGCGTGGCGACCTGAGACCCGGTCAGGATCGGCTCCCGCTCGGCTGGCAGCAGCACAGCGGTGCCGAGAGTGATGGTGCTGGTGACCGCGGAAGCGCGAGCCAGGCAGATGAGCGGATCAGGCTCGCGCATCACCAAGCTGGGCGGCTCGGTGGCGCCTTCCTCCCAGCGCCCCGGGTAGTTCAGATACTTGTCATCAACCGGTACGACGGGGTGGTCGCCCAGCCAGTACGACTCGAAGCCGAGTTCTTCGGCACGCCGCGCTACAACTGCCGAGTCGTGCTCACGATCGGCCGGGACCTGAATAACTCCAATTTTCATCGCTGCTCCTTATCGTACGAGTCGGGCAAGGGCTTGTGCTGCCACCACGAAGAACGATGACTGGATCCGATAGTCGGCAGATCGTAGTGACCCGCTTGGGATTCGCCTCATATCTCCGTGCAACGCAGTGACACTGGGAGGTTGGATTCACTCGAATCGAAAGCCTGTCGGCTTCTTGCGACGTAGGGGCTATGGGATGCCCGAAAGCTACGGTCTCTTCCGCTCCTGGATACCGCGCTTTTCGTCGTAATAGCTGCGGAGCGGCCTTACGCGGACGTCGGACCACGGGGTCCACCGCCACGAACTGAAATACGTTTGGGCCCAGCGTGACACAGCCAACCTTGGTCGACTCACAGACAAACCGCAGTGTGCTGCAACGATGGGCGAATGCCCGCAGGGGCATCGGCCGATCCGCGCGTACAAGCTCGGGCGGATCCAGGGTGCCGACGGCTACTTGCCCGCCAAGAACACGTCGAAAGTGTGTTGCGTATCGAGGTATTCCTTCACTTGTTGCACCTTGCCGTCAGATACGACGAACAGCATGTGATATTCGTTGTTGTAGATGCTGCCGTCCGGATTTTCACCGTACGACTCCACCTCGGCAGCAACGCGATCGCCTTCGGCGGTGAGCGCCTTCACCCTCATTTCGAGTCCGTTCTTCATGGGCACGACCAGGTTCCTGAGGAGATCACCCATCTCCTCCTTGGTTTTGGTTCCCGCCAGGGGAAACAGTTCCGGTTTTCCGCCGACCCACCAGGTGCAGGACTCTGACATGTCGGCCAACACGGCGTCGATGTCGGCCGTTGCGAACTTGGCCAGGAATTGCTCGACAAACTGCTTGTTCTGCTCGATGCTCATTTTATGACTCCTTCTTGGTGTTGAATTCTTCTGGGTTGCAGAACTTTTGATCCGCGCTTCATCCGTGTGTGCGCGCGTCTTCCATCGGTGTTGGCGGGGCACGGGGTCGGGTAGTGCTGCTACGGACCTCTGCACGGCTCCAACGCGAAGCCAACCGCGCACTCCGCGCCGGCTGGCCTCGAGATCGGCTACCCGCTCCGGTCGGCATGTGCACAGCGGCATGGCCTCGCATAGGGTTCCACCGCTCCTGTGCGCGGCCGAGTCGCCTGATCTGCGACCGCCCTCACAGGGAATCATCATTCGACTAGATCGTCACCAATGGCCGCATCCGATCGCTGTCGGTCAATTCCCTTTCAGGAAGAACCTCTGCGCAGTAGACCCATTCGCTGTATCCAACAGTTGACCAGCAAGTCATATCGTCAGTACAGACGAGTTCCGTCCACACTCGCCCGGGTCCCCGAATCCGGCCCCCGGAGCCCTCCCCTCTGCCTCTGCCCCTGTCCTCGCAACACAGGGCACTCGATCAGGGCCGTGACGTGCGTCAGCCACGGGAAGCTACCTATGACCGCTGCTGAAGCGAAGGGCCGAAATTTTGTCGCCGGCCGGGATCATGAACAGCTGATCGGTTGTCGGGCACGCGGGTCCTTCCACTAGGCGTCCGCTCGATCGAAGCGCAGACCGAGGGCCTGTGCCCATAACTGAGTCAGTGTGAGAACGGCCGCCTCCTCGTCGAACTTCACGCCGTGGATGAACCACATCTGGGTGAAGTGTTCGACCATTCCGCCCAGCGCAGCTGCGGCGATTTCGGCATCGAGCCGAGAATCCACCACTCCCTCTTCCTGCAATCGCCTGATTCCTGCTTCGTTGCGACGCAGGAATAGGTCCCGAATCTGCAATTTCAGGTCACGAAACTGCGGATCCCGAATTGCCATTTCGTCGATGACTGCGACGAGCCAGGCGTTGCGTGCCGCTGCAGCAATATACTGACGATTTGCGGCCTCAATTTTTGAAATCGCATCGTCCGGCACGTTGCTGTTCATTTGCGAGGCGCTGAACATTTCTCCCGCCACCATGGTGAACAGTTCGTTCAGCACGGATTCCTTCGTTTCGAAGTAATGGTAGAAAGTGCCGTAGGATGTGCCGGACCGTTCCGCAATATCCGAGATCCGGGTTTCGCGAAAGCCCCGCTCCTCGAAGAGTTCACGTGCTGCTGCGACCAACGCCCCGCGCGTACGACGCCCGCGCTGGGTGGTCGGCGCCTCTTGCTGCGCCGGTCGGAGCGATGTAGCGACGCGTGCGGGTTCAGTGTCGGATTGACTGCCGTTCTGTACTGCCATCTCGTGTCATCCTTCCGGGATCCGCCGCCACGCACAGCGCATCGTCGTTCCTATCTTACGGGCTCGATTCTGCTGGCGCCGACGCACGTAGCGCGACCTTTTTGATTTTTCCCGATGGTGTGAGCGGCAATGTGTCGACTACGTGTATCCGAGCGGGAATCTTGTACTTGGCGAGTTGCTCGCGGCATCGGTCGAATAATGCGTCGATGTCGACAGTTGTTCCCGGTGTCGGGACAATATATGCATGACCCACTTCGCCGTACAGGTCGTCGGGAACTCCGACCACTGCACTCATTGCGACCGTCGGGTCGGCGGCAAGGACGTTCTCGATTTCGACGGGGTAGACGTTGTAGCCGCTGCGGACGTACATCTCCTTTTTGCGGCCGCACAATGCAATTCGGCCGTCCGGTCTCTGGCGCGCCATGTCACCGGTAACCAGCCACCCGTCGGGGAGGAATGTATGTTTCGATTCGGCGGGCTTGTTCCAGTATCCGTCGGCGACGCATCGGCCGCGGATGTGCAGCTCACCTTCGCTGTCGATGGGCAGCTGGTGGTGGTCGTCGTCGGTGATGCGGATCTCGAAGTCGCCGATGGGGACTCCCAGGGTGGCGACAAGTGTCTCGAGGTCGTCATCGGGAGCAGAGATGATGCAGGCCCCGGATGTTTCGGAGAGGCCGTAGAGATTGGCCATACGGACTCCGTTGAAGGTGTCGAGGATTCGTCGGCCCAATGCGGGTTCGACATTGGACCCACCGGTTACGCAGGTGCGGACCGAGGAGGTGTCCGCTGCTGGGAATTCGGGCAGGTCCATCATCATGGTGTACATCGTGGGGACGCCGATGAAGATCGTGACCTTCCGGCCGTCGATGGCTTCGAGCGCCGTTCTCGGGCTGTATCGCGGGAGTAGTGCGACCTTGCCGCCGGCGGCCATCGTGGCACCGACGGTGCACGTCATTCCACCGACGTGGTTGAGCGGCATGTGGCCGATCGCGACGTCGTCCGCGGTCAGGTGTAGGTGCTCGGCCGTCGCGGCCGCGGAGGCCAAAATGCTGGCGTGCGTAAGGGTTGCACCCTTCGGGTCGCCAGTGGTTCCTGAGGTGTACAGGACGACTGCAGGGTCGTGGGGTTGTACCAGCGACTCGCGGTGCCGAAGGGTCTCGGTGTCGGGTGCGGTCGGTATCTCATCCCAGCGATGGCTTCCGGCGAATCCGTCGTCGTCGAGGAAGATGTAGTGACACACGGTGGGGATACGCGGGCGGAGCCCCTGGACGAAGTCGACGAAGTCGAAGTCACCATCTCGGGAACTGCAGATGAGCATGCTCGCGGCGGACTGGTTGAGCATGTAGTCGAACTCGCGCTCGCGGTATGCGACATTCAAGGTGACCAGGATGGCGCCGATCTTGGCGGCGGCGAACCAGGTGATGAGCCATTGTGCCGAGTTGGGCGCGGCGATGGCGACGCGGCCGCCCTTGCTGATCCCCATAGACAGCAGGCCCGCGGCGAACTCGTCCACCGCGCGGGAGAAGTCGCCGTAGGTCCAGTCTCGATCCGGGCACAGGAGGAAGGGGCTGTCCGGGGACGCGTTGTGCAGCAGCGCCGACAATGTCGCTGACTGCGGTGTGATCGAGCGAGCAGGCTCGGTATCGTTGTTCATGAGAAGTGGTCCTCTTCTATCTCTTTCCGGCGACCCCTGTGAGGTGCGGTTCCTGGACGTGTCCGGCTCAGCAGCGCAACTGAGCCGGACACGTCCAGGGCGTAGCGCTAGGACTCCACCAGGTCCGGGTGGATGGCCTTGGAGGGGCGGAAATGCATGAACTCGTAGTGGGCCACCCCGTCGCGCACGAAGGGGTCTTCCTGCATCAGGGCACGGACCTGGTCCTCGCTGTCGCCGTGGGCAATGATCAGTCCACCGGTGAACGGTTGACGAGGACCGGATGCAACGAAATACCCGTCTTCGTAGCAGCGGTCGACAAACGCGAGGTGCTCGGCGACCACGGCCTCGTCACGGCTGAAAGGTCGGGTGTAGGTGCTTGCAATGACGAACATCGACTCTCGTTTTCCTGTAGCGATTTCAGCGGCCGGACGCGACGGGAAGTCTCGAGAACTCGAAACCCTCGAAGTCGTGGCTGGCACTCTTCTCGATTTCCTGGAAGTAGCCGGCCGCCCCACCGAAGTAGAACAGCACTCGGCGTGGCTTGCCGGGGATGTTGGCACCGAGGTACCAACTGTTGAAGGACTCCCCGCTCGGGAGCAGCGTCATGTTGAAGATTTCCGCCACGTGCTCGGTCCACCGCGCGGTGGCTTCCGCCGTGGGCTGCATGCGGTCGTATCCGTGTTCGTTCATATAGGTCAGCGCCCGGCCGAGCCACTCGACGACCTTTTCGATGATGACCGGGATGTTGGCGTACGCGCTCTGCGGGCCGCAGATCATGAACATGTTGGGGAAGCCGGGTGTGCCGATGCCCAGGTAGGTCTCGGGGCCGGCGGCCCAGTATTCGGAGAGTCCGACCCCGCGTTCGCCGCGGATGTCGATGTTGTTCAGAGCGCCGGTGACGGCGTCGAATCCGGTGGCGAAGATGATGACGTCGAACTCGTATTCACGCTCGCGGGTGCGCAGGCCGTTGGCAGTGAGAGCCTCGATCGGATTGGTGCGGATGTCGACGAGGCTGACGTTGTCGCGGTTGAAGGTCTCGTAGTAGTTGGTTCCCGACGGCGGCCGCTTGGAGACGTAGGGGTATCCGCGGGGGGTGAGCAGTTCGGCGGTCTCGGGATCCTCGATGATCTCGCGGATCTTCTTTCGGATGAATTCCGCGGCGGCGTCGTTCGATCGCTGGTCGAGGATGAGGTCGTCGAAGGTCTCGAAGACGAAGTGGAAGCCGCCGTTGCGCCATCCTTCCTCGAAGATGCGGTCACGTTCGGCGTCGATTTCGACGTCGTCGTACATCCGCCCCGCCGGATCCATCGGGAAGCCGAAGACATGGTTTCGGGCCTTGTTCCAGACCGCGGCGTAGTCCGACTTGATCTTGCGGCGGAACTCGTCGTCCAGATCGTGATTCTGTGCCGGCATCACGTAGTTCGGGGTGCGTTGGAAGACGGTCAGGTGCTCGGCGACCTCGGCGACGTGCGGGATCGTCTGAATGCCGGAGGCCCCGGTTCCCACCACTGCCACGCGCTTGCCGGTGAAGTCCACCTTCTCCTTCGGCCACCGTCCGGTGAGGTAGACCTCGCCGTTGAAGCTGTCGAGACCTTCGTACGGCGGCTCCTGCGGAACCGACAGGTGCCCGAGGCCGGTGAAGAAGTAGGTGCAGGTGAACTGGTTGCCGTCGTCGGTGGTGATCGTCCAGGTGTTGTCCGCGTCGTCGTAGGTGGCGGCCGTGACACGGTGGCCGAAGCGGATGTGACGGCGAACGTCGAAGCGGTCGGCCACGAAGCCGATGTAGCGCTGCACCTCCTCCTGGCCGGGGTAGCGCTCGGACCAGTCCCATTCCTGTTCGATCTCCGGGAAGGGGAAGCAGTACGACCAGCTTTCACTGTCGGTCCGGGCGCCCGGGTACCGGTTCCAGTACCAGGTGCCGCCGACGTCGGTTCCCGCTTCGAGCGCGACGGCGGACAGTCCGAGTTTTTGCAGTTCGATGAGCATGCGCACACCGGCGAAGCCGGCACCGATGACCAGGGCATCGGTGTGGGTGCTCGTCGACGCCTTGTCCTGATCAGACATCTGGTTCACTCCTGGGTTCTGGTCGTTCGTTGATGACACGGGGCACGCTGAACTCGACATCGCGGTTCGTCCTCTTGATGTGCGCTCGAGGCCGCCGTCGTGGGGTGTGGCGGGCGGGTCGCCCGCTGGTGCAACGGCCGTGAAAGGCGCACTTCCCCGGAGGCCGGGATTGATAGTCCCTGTCACCACCAGGCGCTATTGTGATGATAGCCACATATTGATTGGATAGTCAATTGTCGATCCGAGTTTCTTCCCAGCACTGGTGACGAGGCTGCACTTTGTGCAGGTAACTGTCACAAATAGAACTTGACTCGTCGATCAACTTACTGTTTCATGGATGGTATCGGGGGGCAGGCGAACTGGAGGGGGCCCCTTCTCCGGGGCGCCCCAACGGTTCGGTGCTCCTCTTTCGCCGATGCGTTTCCCACGTCGGGCAGCAGCCGTAGTGCCGTCCGGCGGGAACAGTCGGCGTCCGACCTGCCGCGGTGGGGGTCGCACCGGCCGCACCACCACACGATTTCCACGAGTCTGATCGAGGTGTACCTATGACGGTCATTTCCACACGGATCGATACGGGGTCCGAGCAGTTCTTGCTCGATCGCCGGGCAATGCTCGACGCCCTCGAACCGCTCGAGGCCCTCGCGGACCGCGTGCTCGACGCGGGTGGCGCGAAAACTGTCGAGCGCCATCGATCTCGCGGGAAGTTGCTGGCGCGAGAGCGTGTCGATCTGCTCCTGGACGAGGACGCGCCGTTCCTCGAGTTGTCGTGTTATGCGGGGGCGCACGATCCTGACGAGCAGCCCGGCGGCCGGCTGATCACCGGGATCGGTCCCGTCCGCGGCGTGGAGTGCATGATCATCGCCAACCAATCGACGGTCAAGGGCGGCTCGCTCAACCCCGATGCGGTGGCCAAGCAGCTGCGTGCCCTCGACATCGCCGAGCGCAACCGACTGCCCGTGATCACGCTTGTCGAATCCGGTGGTGCGGACCTCCCCCGCCAGGCCGACATCTTCGTGCCCGGCGGGCGGACCTTCCGCGAACTCACCCGCCTCACGGCCGCCGGAATCCCCACGATTTCCCTCGTCTTCGGTAGTTCCACCGCCGGCGGTGCGTACGTGCCGGGAATGAGTCAGTACACCGTGCTGGTCAAGGAAGCCGCCTCGGTCTATCTCGGTGGCCCGCCGTTGGTGAAGATGGCCATCAACGAGGACATCGACGACGAATCGCTCGGTGGTGCGGAGATGCACGCCCGGGTGTCGGGCCTCGCCGACTACCTCGCCGAAGACGAGCGTGACGCGCTGCGCCTGGGCCGGCAGATCGTGTCGGACCTGCAGTGGACCAAGGCCGGTCCGGGGCCGTCGTTGCCCGCGGATGCTCCCCTCTACGACGAGGAAGAACTACTGGGCTGCGCGGCGGCCGAGGCGAAGCGTCCGGTCGAGGTTCGCGAAATCCTCGCCCGCGTTCTGGACGGCTCACGCTTCGACGAGTTCAAACCGCTCTACGGCACCCAGCTGGTCACCGGGTGGGGTTCGATCGCCGGATATCCGATCGGCATCCTCGCCAACAACGGCATCCTGTTCTCCGACGAGGCGAACAAGGGCGCCCACTTCATCCAGCTCGCCAACGCCCGAAACATCCCCCTGCTGTTCGTGCAGAACATCACCGGCTTCATGGTCGGCTCGGCCGCCGAGCGGGGCGGCATCATCAAGGACGGCGCGAAGTTGATCAACGCCGTCTCGAACTCCACGGTCCCACATCTGACTCTGATGATCGGGGCGTCCTACGGTGCCGGCAACTACGCGATGTCCGGCCGCGCCTACGATCCGCGGTTCGTCTTCACCTGGCCGAATCACCGTATCGCCGTGATGGGCGGCGCCCAGCTCGGCGGGGTCATGTCGATCATCCGGAAGGCCGCGGCGCAGCGGTCCGGTGCGGCATTCAGCGACGCCGATGATGCCCAGGTGCGCCGCGAGATCGAGGAGATGATCGACAGTCAGTCCGGGGCGGTGTACGCAACGGGCCGGGTGTGGGACGACGGCGTGATCGATCCCCGTGATACCCGCACCGTGCTCGGCCTGGCCCTGTCCGCCACCCATTCCGCACCGGTGACCGGCACGGCCCGGTTCGCTACGTTCCGATTGTGAGAAGGATTGTGAATCAGAGTTCGATCAGCACCCTGCTCATCGCCAACCGCGGGGAAATCGCGCGACGTGTCATCCGTACCGCCCGGGCAATGGGAATCCGCACGGTCGCGGTGTACTCCGATCCCGACGCGCGGTCCCCGCATGTGACCGATGCCGACTTCGCCGTCCCGATCGGCGGAGCGAGTAGCGCCGAGTCGTATCTGGTGTGGGAGAAAATTCTCGATGCCGCCCGCCGAACCGGCGCGAATGCCATCCATCCCGGCTACGGTTTCCTCTCCGAGAACGCCGACTTCGCCGAGGCCTGTGAGGCCGCCGGGATTCTCTTCGTCGGTCCGAGCCCGAACTCGATCCGGGAAATGGGCCTGAAGGACCGGGCCAAGGAATGGGCCCGCAAGGCCGATGTGCCGGTGCTCCCCGACGCGGTCATCACCGGCGACGACACCGCCGCATGGGAGGCCGCCGCAGCCGAGGTCGGCTTCCCTCTCCTGGTCAAGGCCGTTGCCGGTGGCGGTGGGAAGGGTATGCGCCTGGTCGAGCGCGCCGACGATGTGGTCGAGGCGGTGGCCTCGGCCCGCCGTGAGGGCGCGAACCTGTTCGGTAATCCCACGGTCTTCCTGGAGCGGTATCTGAAGTTCTCCCGGCACATCGAGATCCAGGTCTTCGGTGACAAGCACGGCAATGCGGTGCATCTCGGCGAACGTGAGTGCTCGATCCAGCGCCGCCACCAAAAGGTCCTCGAGGAAGCACCCTCGCCCGTCATCACCCCCGAGGTGCGCAAGAAGATGGGCTCGACGGCGGTGTCGTTGGTCCGGGAGCTCGGATATGTCGGCGCCGGCACGGTCGAGTATCTCTTCGACGACGAGACCGGCGGGTTCTACTTCCTCGAAATGAACACCCGTTTGCAGGTCGAACATCCTGTCACCGAGGAGGTGACGGGCTTGGACCTGGTCGCCTTGCAGCTGCGGGTGGCCCGCGGCGAGCCGTTGGGATTCGACCAGGGCGAGGTCCGCATCGACGGGCACGCGATCGAGGTCCGGCTCTACGCGGAAGACCCCGCGAACGACTATCTTCCCACCCCGGGCACGCTGCACCACTACATCCACCCGGTGCGGACCGGTATCCGCTACGAGGACGGGATCGCCGCCCCGGCCGAGATCTCCCCCTTCTACGACCCGATGATCGCCAAGATCATCTCCCACGCCGACAACCGCGCCGAGGCGGCGTTCGCGTTGGCGGCCGCGATCGACGCCACCCAGGTCCACGGCGTGACGACGAACCGCGATTTCCTGTCGTCCCTGCTCCGGGACCCCGATTACCTCGCCGGTGCCACCCGCACCGACTTCCTCGACCACCACCAACACCTGCTCGACCCGCCGATGGCCACGGCCTGGCCGGTCCACCTGGCCGCCGCGGTGGCCGTCTCGACGGCGCGGCGCCGCAGCGGCGATCCGGTCCGTGGACATGCCCGGCCCGGCTTCCGGTCCCTCGCCACCCGCCTGCTGACCCGTGCTACCTGGCACCGCGCAGGAAAGGACTCGGCACTGCACGTCGGTTACCGGCTGGGCGGCTGGCAGGGGGACACCGACCTTCTGCTCGACATCGACGGTGTCGTGAACGAATTCACCCTCCGCGACCTGGACAGCGACAGCGTGCGGGTCCACTACGACGGAGTGGACTATCCCTGCACGGTGCGCGTGCATCCCGACGGCTCGGTCTGGGTCAACGACGCCAGCAGCCAGTCCGGCTGGCAGCCGCCGCCGCGGGC